>JADZDJ010000091.1 GCA_020851115.1 Pirellulales bacterium | reverse complement strand
GATCGCCGGAGAGCGTGACGATCTGGGTGAATTCGTCATTGGCCGAGTGGACGCCGCCCAGCGAACCGACTTCTTCTTCAGAGTCGAAATAGCCATCGGGGGTGTACTCGCGGATGCCGTAAGTGCCGGGGCCGAGGTTGTCGAACTTGTAGAAGCCGTTTTCGTCGGTGAAGGTGGTACCGATCACTTTGCCTTGGGCATCGAGCAGATCGATCTTCACGCCTTTTAGCATGATGTCGTTGGGACCGATTTCACAATCTCCTTCCGGGTCGGCATGGACGTAGCCGCTAATGCTGTTGGGGAGCGATTCACCGAAGTTATAGTTCATGCCGTCTTGGCCGCCGACAAGAATGATGTTCGCCAGATTGTCGGGGTCGAGCGAGATTCCGTCGACCGCGCCATCGACCGTTCCCGGCTGCGAGCTGACGCTCAACCAGCCGCTGGGCTGTGTTTCAGAGACGCGGTATGTTCCCGGCAGGATGGCGGTGAATTTGTAATTGCCCTGGGTATCGGTTTCTGTGGTCTTACCGGTGGAGACCCATTGCGAGCCGTTCCATTGCAACAGCGTTAGGGTGACATTGGCGATGCCTTGTTCGCCGACGTTGATCGAATTGCTCTTGTTGCGGTCGTGATAGACTTTACCGCCGATCGTGATCGGTAGCGGTACTTGCTTGAGTGTAAGGACGGCGCCCGCGGTCAGATCGGTTTGGTCGCTATTGGACGGAGGAATATAAGAATCTTTCGGCAAATTCAGCGTGCTGCCGGCGCTGGCGTTGGCATTGGCAAAGTTTTTATCGTAGGCGTCCCAAAAAAGTGCGCTACCGTTGGCGTCCTCAAAATGAGGCGCATGGAAGTATCCGGTCAGGATCGAGCGTTGAAACTCATTGCCTTCGACCAGCGAATTGACATCGATGCCTCCGTCGCCCGCGTCGACAAATTGCACTTCATCGACGTCGATCGAAAAAGTCAGCTTCTCCCCCGGATCGAAGCCGGTTAGGTCGATGACCAGCTTCTGCCCTCCATCGACGACGCTCCAGCCGGTGACCGTAAACCCGCTGGAGTCAACTATTTTGAATGGGGAGTGGCCGAATTCCCCCATGCCGCCGTCGTCGGTATCGAAGAAAATCTCTCCGCTGGAGTATTTGCCGTCGTGATTTTTGTCGCCGTCGATGACGATTTGCGTAAGCTGCGTAGACGGCACCCCGCCTTGAAACGTCACTTGGATGAGATTGGGTGTGCTGTCGTCGCCGCTCGCTGGTTCATAATAGACGGCGCCCAAATGAACGTCGCCAGCCATCAGTTTGCGGTCTTCGAGTTGCTCGAATCTGCAGGCGCGCAAATCGCGGGTGGCGCGTTGCACATCGTCGATCCGCAACGCGCTCGAACCCTGCACGAACCGGCGCCAATTGATAAAATTTCGCAGAATTCCCACGACGCAACCTCCCTGTTGCTTGTTGGGCAGTGGTCAGTCGTCAGTGGTCTATTGCAGCCAACGGTATCAGCAACTCACAACTGACAACTGACGAACCCTTGACAAATTGCCCCTTTTATCTCGAACGAATCTCCTCATTCAACCGCTCCGCTCTTGCGTCGCCCGCTTCGTCGAGCCGCCACAAGCGCACCGTGGTATCGAAACTGCCTGAAACGAGCAGCTTGGCGTGCGGATCGCAAGCTAGAGCGGCAATCGAACCGGTGTGTCCGGTGAAATGGGCCGTGAAGGTTTGCAGGTTCAAGTCCCACACATGGACCAGATTATCACTGCCGCCGATGGCTAGGCGTCCTGGCCCGCAAAAACACAGCGCAAGAGCTTTGCCGGCACCGTTATCGACAGCGCCTTGTTCTCGTCCGGTGGCGATGTCCCAAATTCGGACTCGTCGATCTTCGCCGGCCGAGGCCAATTTCCCTGCGTCGGGCGATAGTGCCAATGTGCGAATTCGTTGCCCGTGGGCGATCCATTGCTGCTCGACTTGGCCGTCAGCGGTGTTCCAAACGCGAATTCGGCCGTCGCGCCCACCTCCAGCTAAGCGAACGCCATCGCCGGAGAACGCAATCGCACGGATATCGTTGCAATCGCAATCGAATTGCTTCTTCAGTTCGCCGGATTGCACGTCGTATTGCCGCAGCAGCTTTTCGAATCCAGCGGCTACAATGGTGGTGCCATCGGGATGAAACTGCAAGGCGTAGATCGAAGCTGAATGCTTGCCAAACGTGCGGATCAGCTCGCCGCTCTCTGCATTCCAAAGCCGAACGGCGCGATCATCGCCGGCGGAGGCCAAGGTTTTTCCATCGGGACTGAACGCGACAGCGCGAACCCAATCGGTGTGGCTGTGCAAAGTGTGTGCGAGCGAGCCGTCCTCGATTCGCCATAGATGGATCAAATGGTCGTCGCCGCCGGTAGCCAGCAGCTTCCCGTCGAAATTGATTGCGACGGCCGTCACGACCGGAGCGACTGCGGCCGGTTGGCTGGAGCGCGATTCGAAAGTGCGAAACGCATCGCCGGTTGCCGGTGAAGGCGCAGGGGCGGCGGCCGTTTCTGCCGCAAGGTGTTGCGCCAGCGACTGCGCCGGAAAGCAACCGCCGACAATGACGGAGGCGCTGGCGGCGATGAACGTGCGACGCGACAGAAATCGAATCATTGGTCCTAGTCCAGAGTCGATTAGTGGTGGAAGCTCTCTGCCGAGGAAGTCGCCGGAAAATCACCGGTCGGATGTGCCCACGGAACGACGTCACTTCAACACAAAGTGGCGAATCGCCCTGCTATCTTTCCGGCTCGTGAGCGATGCTAGCAGCGCGCAGCGTCACTACAGGGTCTCTGGCTTGTATCGGCTGAAAATCGACAGCGGCGAGAAGAAAAGTAGGTTCCGCGCGGCGTGCAACAGCCGAAACTGCCAACTCACCGGATGTGGCCCGAATCCGTACGGCTCGCGGGGCTAACTGTCTGGCGTGAATCCCCTACGGCAATTTATAATTCATGCTAGCAACAGTAGCAGGTCGAGCAGAAAATATTTAGAGTCGGATTGTCAGATTTTAGCCCAAAGGAACTCCCATGCCTGTGCAGATGGAGTTGTCGCGGATCATCATCAGTGAAATCAACGACCAGCAGGTGATTTACCTGCGCGAGGTGGACGGCGACCGAACGTTCCCAATCTTCATTGGCCTTTGTGAAGCCACCAGCATTGACCGGCGAGTTAAGCAAATCGCGTCGCCGCGGCCTCTGACGCACGACCTAGTGGTGCCATCGATCGAGGCGCTCGGCGGCGAGTTGCAGGATGTGGTGATTACCGAGCTGAAGGAGCACACCTATTTCGCACAGTTGCGAGTGCGGCGAGAAGGAGAGTTCATCGAAATCGACGCGCGACCTTCGGACGCCATTGCCGTGGCCGTGACCGCTGATCCGCCGTTGCCGATTTACGTTTCGGAAGACGTGCTGAGCGACGTGCTGGGGGAGTAGCCAGCGGCCTGTGGCAATTCGTTTACGAAGCTGCGCGCCTGGCGAGGTTTTCCGATGCCGCGGATGGCTGAAAGCGCTGCGGGAGAGGAATCATAGGGTAAACACTTGCCAGTGGGACCAGATGGAAACCGGCATGGATTTCGATCAGATTCTACCACCTCGATCATCCCCTGCCGCCAACAACCAAATCCCACGGCTGTCAGCAACCAGCTTTATTCGCATTCCGCCCAATTCCGGCCGGTTTTCACATCGACTTTGAGTGGCACGGCCAGCGGCATCACGCCGCCCATTTCATCCCGCACCAGTTCTTGCATCGCGGCCAATTCCTCTGGCGGCGTTTCGAAGATCAACTCGTCGTGAATTTGCAGTAGCATTTGAGAGCGACGATTTTCGCGCGACATTCGCCGGTGGATCTGTAGCATCGCCAGTTTGATCAAATCGGCCGCGCTGCCCTGAATGACCGTGTTGATCGCGGTGCGCTCCGGCAGCGTGCGCTGGCGAGAAGCAGGATCGCCGGGCGTCGTGAGCATGATGTCCCGCACGCCTTGGATCGCGCGCCGACGGCCGAGAATCGTCGTTACATAGCCTTGCTTGCGACAAGCGACAAGTACATCGCGCAAAAACGCTTCGACCCCCGGATATCCATTGAAGTAGGCGTCGATGAACTTGGCAGCCTCGTCTTGCTCAATGTCGAGCAGCTTCGACAGGCCAAACGGGCTTTGGCCGTAGATCACGCCGAAATTCACCGCCTTGGCAACGCGGCGCATCGACGAATCGACCGCGTCGAGCGGCACGCCGTAGACCTGGCTGGCGACGCGGGCGTGAATGTCTTCGTCGCGCGCGAACGCGGCCCGCAATTGTTCGTCCCCAGAATAATGCGCCAGCACGCGTAGCTCGATTTGCGAGTAGTCGGCCGCCAACAGCGACCAATTCGGGTAGCCCGGTAGAAAAGCCGAACGAATTTCGCGCCCTTCAGCGGTGCGGATCGGGATATTTTGTAAGTTGGGGTCGCTCGAACTCAGTCGCCCTGTCGCCGCCACGACTTGATTGAACGACGCATGCACGCGCCCCGTCTGCGGATGCACCAGCCGCGGCAGCGCATCAATGTAGGTGCCCAGCAGCTTCGAGAACTGCCGATACTGAATGATTTTCGCTGGCAGCGGATGGCGATGGGCGAGTTCTTCCAGCACTTCGGCATCGGTACTCGGCCCGGTCTTTGTCTTCTTGATCACCGGCAACTTCTGCTCGGTAAACAACACTTCCTGCAGTTGCTTTGGCGAGGCGATGTTGAAATCGCGGCCGGCGAGTTGGAAAATCTCGAATTCCAGCGATTTCAATCGCTCGCCATATTGCTTACTTAACGCGCCGAGCCGATCGAGATCGACTTTAATGCCGTTCGATTCGATTTCGACCAAAACCTCTACGAGCGGCATCTCAAGGTCGGCAAGCAGACCCGTCAGCTTTGCCTCGGCCAGTCTTGGCTGAAGCACGGGGACCAGTCGCAGCGCCACATCGGCATCCTCAGCCGCGTAATGCGTAATTGCCGCCACCGGCACCTGATCCATCGTTTTCTGACTCTTGCCGCTGCCGATCAGCGCGGAGATCTTCGTTGTCGTATGATTAAGATACCGCGCGGCCAGTTCGTCGAGACTGTGATTTCGTTCGCCTGCTTCGAGCAAATAGCTGGCGATCATCGTGTCGAACGTCGCCCTGGCCAGTCTCACGCCGGCCGATCGGAGCACGATCATATCGTACTTCAGGTTTTGGCCGATTTTTTCGATCGCTGGATTTTCCAGCACCGGACGCAGCGTTTCGAGCGCTTGCGTCGGATCGAGGCACGCTTCGCCAGCCGGTGCCCGGACGGGAACGTAATACGCCTCGCCTGGATTCCACGCAAATGAATAGCCGACGATTTCGGCCCATCGTGGATCGATGCTCGTCGTTTCCGTATCGACGGAGATCTGCTTTTGCTGGCTCATTTCGCCGACGAGCCACTCCAGCCTTTCGCGCGTGGCGATCGTTTCGTAGCGATGATTGAACTCCGCCGCAGCGGTCTTCACTCGCTCGCGCATCTGGTTGGTCAGTGCATGAAAGCCAAACTCGGCGAACAGCTCCGCGGCCCCCACAGGATCGAAATCCCCCGCGCGGCTTTGTTTCCAATCGACGGCGATCGGCACATGCACATCGAGCCGCGCAAGTTGCTGACTCATCGGAATCATCTCCCGAGCGGCAAGCAAGTTATCTTTCCGCTTGCCCTTGGGCAATTCGCTCGCCTGTGCCAGCAAGTTGTCGATCGAATCGAACTTGTTTAGCCACTCGCCCGCAATCTTTGGCCCCACGAGCGGCACGCCGGGAATGTTGTCGACCGAATCACCCACCAGGGCCTGGAAATCGACGACTTGATCGGGACGAATACCCCATTCGTCCTTCAATGCTGCCGCGTCAAACACAAGGTTCTTGCGAATATTGAAAATCTTCACGCGGTCGGTCAGCAGTTGACGACAATCTTTGTCGCCGGAAACGATGTAGCACTCGCCGCCGGCTTCATCGACCATACGAGCGAGCGTGGCCAAAATATCGTCGGCTTCGTATCTTTGGCACTCTAGCACCGGAATGCCCAGCGCGCCCAGCACGCGGCGGATATTCGGAATCTGCGGCCGCAATTCGCTGGGCATTTCACGGCGGTCTTTCTTGTAATCGGCAAACAACTCGTCGCGAAAAGTCGGCCCCGGCAAATCAAAGGCCGCCAACAGGTAATCGGGCTTTCGCTGGTCGAGCACGTTGACCATGTCGCGTGAGAATCCAAAGATGGCGCCGGTCGGTTCTCCGCGCGGGCCGGTCATTTCCGGCAGAGCATGGAACACCTGAAAGATCAACGAATGGGCATCGACGACATAAACCGACTTTCCGCTCAGCTCGGGCATGGGCATCGCCTCGATGGCTGATGGCTCCACTGGCTCTGGCAGCGCGAACGTGGAATCGTCGATTGTTGCCGAATTGAACTGGGCGCAAGCTGCCTCGACCGGGCAGGCCACAGGGACCGCCGACGCCGGCGCGCCGGCGGATATGGCCGGTTTCTGTTCCGTGCCATTCTCCATGCCAGGCAAGCGAGTTTGTCGTGATGTGGCCATGCAGTGACGTCGATCCAGTGAGTCGAGTGAGGTCTGAAGCGGGCGGTCATGCGGCAATTCAGGATCCGCTTGCCTCGCAGTTCCTCCGATGAACGGGTTAAGTCTCTTGCGCCTCCGTGCCGAGTAACGAATTAGCGGATTGTGCCGCGCGCGCCAGGCGTTCGGTTTCGACCGTCTGGGCAGACCTTTTCGCCCGCTGCCGAGTAAGCCTTAGATCCATTGCTGCGGCAGAGATTGCCCCGCCCGCAAAGATTCACAATTTTCCCACCACTTGTCCCTTCTTGGAACCGCCCGGTTCGTCTTGGGAGGTCTCGCCGATGTTTCCTTTCCAATGGTGGAAGTCGAAGGCTCGCTCGAATTTCCGCACAGATCGCAGGCGATCGACCCGCATGTTCGGGCGCTTCGAATCGCTCGAATCGCGACAAATGATGACTAGTAGCGGCGATTTTAACGGCGACGGCGTGCAAGACCTTGCCATCGGCCTGCCGGGAAAGGACATCGGGCAATTCATCGACGCTGGTCAGGTGAGTGTTTTGTACGGCAACGTGAACAGCGGTCTGGCGACGACGAAAAATCAGCTTTGGGATTTGACGCGGCCCGGGGTGCGCGGCAATGCGCACAGTCTCGATTTGTTTGGTTCGAGTTTGACTGTCGGCGATTTCAACGCCGACGGTTTTGACGACCTGGCCATCGGCGCGCCTGGAAAGGAAGTTGTTGGCCTGGAAGGGGCTGGCGCCGTGACAGTTCTTTACGGCTCGATCAACGGTCTGGTCGCGACTTTCAGCCAGTTTTGGACAGCCGACGATATTTCCGTTGGCGGCGGAGCACAAGAGGATGCTGGCTTTGGATCGGCTTTGACCACCGGCGACTTCGACGGCGATGGCATTGCCGATTTGGCCATCGGTTCGCCGTCGCAAGACCACGGCTCGAAAAAGGAAATTGGCGCCGTCTATGTGCTGTATGGAACGATCCTCGGTCTGGATGACACAGGGGCGCAAATCTGGAGTCAGGCGACGACTACCATCAAGGCAACCCCGCGCCGCGGATCTCAATTTGGCGCTGTCCTCGCCGCCGGCGACTACGATGGCAACGACATCGACGACTTGGCGATCGGCGCGCCGGATAATAAGCCCTTCGCAACCACCAACGTCGTTTACGGCACGTGGGTCGGCCTTAGTTCGATCGGAAATCAACGGTTCAACTACGGCGGCTCGGCGCTGGCCAGTGGCGACTTCGATGCCGACGAATTCGACGACCTGGCTATTGGATCGATCCGGAATCGAAACCAGACCCGCGGCATGGTATCGGTGATCTACGGTAGCGACGACGGCTTGCCCCAACGCACGCGACAAGTGATGACCCTGGCGACACTCGGCGAAACGTCGGCGGTCGGCGATTCGTTCGGCGCGACATTGGCAAGCGGCGATTTCAACGGCGATCTGGCAAGTGACTTGGTGATTGGCGCACCGCGGGCGACTGCCGACGGCGTCAAGCATGCCGGCCTTGTTCAAGTCGTTTACGGCACGGTCCTGAATGGTCTGACAGCGAACGATACCCGGCAATTCACCCAAGGCCCCGGCGTGCACGACAAAACCCCGAGCGACACGCTCTACGGTCACGCCCTGGCGGTGGGCGATTACAACGGTGACGGCCTTTCCGACCTGGCCGTCGGCGTGCCGACGATCACTTGGAACTCGAACATCGCCACGGGCATTGCCTGGGCCTACTATGGATCGGAGAACAACGCCCTTTCGACGATCGACGACCAATTGTGGCGAATGGGTTTGACCGGCTTGCTCGGACACGCCGATTCGTACGACTATTTCGGATGGTCGCTGGCATAAATTAGGTCCGAGGTACGCGTCCATCGCATCACCACTTCAGGCCGAACTTTTCGCCCATTGGCGAGCGGCCCAGTCCGCCCTGCAGCGGCACTTTACGCTTGGCCCTGCGTGGCGGCGGAGACGCTTCGGCCTCTGGTTCTGGTTCGGGCGGTTGATCCTGCTTCTTCGGCGGCTCCGGTCGCGCTTCCAGCGCTTTCATCGACAGGCTGATGCGCTGATTCTCCGGGTCGACCGACAGCACTTTCGCTTCGATCTCCTGCCCTTCTTGGACTACGTCGGTCACGCGAAACACCCGCTTGAACGACAATTCAGAAATGTGAACCAGCCCCTCGACGCCGGGCTCCAATTTTACAAACGCGCCAAAATCCATGATCTTCGAGACCTTGCCGCCGACTTTGGCCGTCACGGGGTATTTCGCGGCGGCGTTGGTCCAAGGACTTTCGAACAAATCGCGATAGGCGAGACTGATCTTGTGCGTGTCGGGGTCGATCTTGTGGATCTTGACCTTCACTTTTTGGCCGACCTCCAACACTTCGCTCGGATGCTTGACCCGGTCCCAACTCATTTGGCTGACGTGGATCATACCGTCGACGCCGCCTAAATCGACGAACGCGCCGAAATCTCGAACCGAGCGCACGATGCCCTCGCGTACATCGCCGACTTGAAGTGTTTCGAGCAATTGTTTTTTCGCTTCGGCCTGTTCGCGCTCCAAGACCGCACGGCGGCTAAGCACCAAATTGCGCCGTTCGCGATTGGCTTCCACTACGACGCACGGCCAATTCTGGCCGACGAATTCTTCAAAATTCTCCACGCGGTAGATCGAAATCTGACCGGCCGGAATGAAGCCGTGGATTTTGCCAACCTCACATTCCAGCCCGCCCTTATTATGGCCGGTGATGCGGGCATCGACGGTAATGCCTTCTGAGATGTCCGACCAGTCGCCAACGTCGACGCTTGCGCCCGACAGCGTACATTCATACAAACCATCGTCGGGATTGAACCGGTTGACGACAATCTCAATTTCCGCACCGATGGGCGGCTCTTCGGGGAACTGATGGAACGCCAGCACGCCCTGATTACGTCCTCCCAAATCGACGAATACATGGTCGCGAAAAATGCGCAGCACGCGGGCCTGGTGGCGCGACTCCGCTTCCAACCCCTCGGTCGCTGCCGGCCCGCTTGCCTCGGCCGCGATAAGTTCATCGAGCGTGGAGTCCCCGAGCGCTTCGGCCAATTCGATTTCCAACTCCGGCGACAAGGCGTGTCGCAAGTTGGGTTTTTCCACTTTTCCTTGCGGCGGTGATGCAATGTCGAACCTCGATTTTTGCGGACCGGCCTTGCGGAGAATCTGCGGCCGCGGCGAAGGGGCTTCGGCGGCGCTTGGTGGCGTTTCCGTCGGCGATGGCGGCGGCGTGCGATAGGCAATTTGCGTGCGCGGCTCGACCTTTGGCGCGAGAACGCCGGCGCGCTGCGTGCCGATCTTGATTCGCGGCGATGGCGAATCTCCTGCCAAGTCCAATGCATGGCTGTCGCCGGTTTTTTCGTTGGCAGCGGCAGGATCGGGTAGCGGCATTGCCGGTGCGGAGGGCGGTGCAGTTGAAACTGCCATAGCGGGGGCGTTGTCGGGTGTCGGCAGTCGTTCTTGATCGGAGGACATCGCGGCGGCTAAGATACGTGGTGCGAGGAAAACGTCTAACGATACGAACGCGAGGTACTATCGATGCGAGTGCTGAAACTGTCTCTCGTACATTCAGTGCATGATATCAGCGCTGATGCATCGGGCTTGTATCATGCATCGTACCCTGCCGGCTGGAGCATGACGAAACCAATCTTCGCTAGTTTAGCTGCTGAAAATGGGGCAAGGAAGTCGCAGGGCTTCGTTAAAATGGGGGAATTTTTGTTTCTGCCGAAGTATTCCTGCCCATGAACGGCTCGTGCCGCCGAGCCGCGAACGCTCACTCGCCTCCCAGTAATCGTTCAAACTCACTGGATGCGGCCCGATCGGTCAGGCAGGCGAGATAGTCGGCGACGGTTCGGTGGACGCCATCGGCGGCAATCCGCTGTTGAGATTCGTCGGGGAGTTGATCGGGCCGGCTCAGGTAATACTGGAAAGCGGCCTCGAGATGCGCCTGGACGCGATCTCGCACACGCAGGACTTGAGGATGTCGATAGACTCGATCTTTCAAGACCACCTCGAACTGGCGCTTCAACTCGGCCATTTCGCTGCTCGGAAGTGCCAGCGGCGCAGCACGGCGAACTTGCTCGATGGTTTCGATGTGATTCGCAACAATTCGCTGACGAGTCGTTTCCAACAAATCGCTGACTTGCCAATCGACCATTTCATGCACCACCGCGCGGCGCAATTCGGTTGCTTCCAGCGCCGAATATCTCTGCCGCACTCGGCGCGCCGCTTCCCGCCACAGCGGTTCACGCTCTAAATCGGCGAGCTTCAACAGGCCCAACACTAGCGCATCGTCGGCATCGTGGGTATCGTAGGCTGCGCTGTCGGCCGCATCAACCACTTGCGATTCCAATCGAGGTGACGGTCCAGGAGCCTGCTTGTCGACTCGCGTCCTTTGCCCTTCAAGCACTTCCAGCGAAAGATTCAATCCGGGAAATCCGGCATACCGCGTCTCTAATTGCTCGACCAGCCGCAGGGCTTGCGCGTTGTGATTGAAGCCGCCGTGATGCTGTAGGCAATGATCGAGCACATATTCGCCGGCATGGCCGAATGGCGGGTGGCCGATGTCGTGGGCCAATGCCAACGCTTCGACTAAATCTTCATTCAATCGCAACGAGCGAGCGACCGTGCGGGCGATCGAACTACATTCGAGCGTATGTGTCAGTCGGCTGCGGTGATAATCGCCCAACTCCCCCGTGAAGACCTGCGTCTTGTGGCTCAGGCGGCGGAACGCGGAACTGTGAACGATGCGGTCGCGATCTCGCTGAAACGGCCCGCGATACGGATGCGACGGCTCTGGGTATCGTCGGCCGCCAGTATCTGTACTGTGCGTAGCGTAAGAGGCCAACAGCGCGGCTTCGCGCGTCGGGAGAGTCGATGGTTCGATGGCGGATTGAGGCGCGATCACTTTGAAGGCATGTGGGCTTTCAGAAAATCGTACAGCGCGTCGAGCGATTGTGGCAATACGCTCGTCCCAGCCAAGATCGGCATGAAGTTTACGTCGCCGTGCCAGCGCGGAACAATGTGCCAATGGAGGTGACCTGGTACGCCCGCCCCGGCGACTCGACCGAGGTTGAGGCCGACGTTGAAGCCCGCAGGCTTCATCTGCGCCTCGAAGATGTCGCACAAACGGGAAATCAGCCGCATCAGATCGAGATGCTCCTGGTCGTTTAAGTCTTGCAGTCGGGCGACATGCCGCTGGGGCGCAACTAATAAATGACCGTTGTTATACGGATAGCGGTTGAGTACACCAATGGCCGATCCACCACGGCCGACCACAAGGTTTTCACGCTCTCCAGCGGGGCTGTCGTCGGCTGCATCACGACAAAGAAAGCACTCTCGGACAGCGCCTGGCAGCCACGTAAGCGTATCTGGAAATTGCGAAACCCGTGCATCCTTATCGCCCAGAATGTATCCAATTCGCCAGGGGGCCCAGAGTTGTTCGTTTGACAAGGAAGTAGTCCTTTCCGAAAAAGACCTAGGGCCGGCTGGCGAACGAATCACCGGGCACTGAATCACCTTGCGAGCAATCATCTTCGTGCTTAACTCAACTCCACTGACTGAGCCGGCGATTCTTCGATTCGAGATCCGGTGAATCATCGGGGTCGATCGACTACCCGAGATCCAGCGAAACCGGCGTCCATAGCCGCCGGGCACCGCGGAACATCCTCGGCAGCGGCCTGACGAGCGGTGGTGGGTTGTGCCTGAGTCGAGCCATAAAGAATGATTATATCCGACGGCCGATCGTGGGTCGAAGATTTGAAATTCGATTGATTCGGCGACAGATTCAGGCAATAGCGTCTGGTGACAATCAACTCTATAATCGGTCACGCAATGCGGAATTCCATTTCAGAATGTACGGCGCGGCCGTAAGACCCCAACCATCCCTGCAGAAGGCAGCGGAGATAGCAGGGGCCGTCGAGAGGTGGTTTTTCTTTGCTCTTTCTGATGCCTCCTGTTCAAAAAATACTGCCAAGGAAGCACAGTCCTTCGAATTCGTCAGACGGAGCGTTGGCTAACCCACGTTTGGCACTCGTAGAAGAAAGTATAACAACCAATGCTCGCCCACATGGTTTATTTTTCGCTGCACGATCCGACGGCGGCGAATAAGCAGAAGATGCTCGACGCGTGCCATAGGTACTTGTCTAGCCACCCTGGCGTGGTGCTGTATGCCGCCGGGACTTGCGCTCCGTATGACCGGCCGGTGAACGATCGCGATTTCGAGATTGCCTTGCAGGTTGTGTTCACCGATCGAGCAGCCCACGACGCGTATCAAACGACACCACGGCACTTGGAGTTCATCGAAAACTGCAAGTCCATGTGGAAGAAAGTACGAGTTTTTGATGCGGACGTGACAGGCGTCTAAAAGAGTGATGGGGAGCGAACTGCTGCTCGGCGTCGAAACCCACCATTCTCCCCCACCGCCCGGCTTCTCTCCCGGCCAGCACAGCATGGGCAACCTGCGCTCGACTTTGACGGTTGAGCGGGTTATTTCGACAAAGCATGCCGGATTTACCGTTACAAGCCGCAAGGTTCGATCTAATCCTTGGCGCAATCGCATCGCGCGCTGTCGGCAATGTTTTGACGCGATTACCAACGGCCCGCTCACGCTCTGCCGTGGGGATTACTAGCAATTGCTGGCAACATCTTTTCAACGGTGGCCCCGATGAAGTCGCTTTCCTGACGCAGCCAACGACCGCATATTGCTCGTTGTTGCCGTGTCCTGTGAGATTTCATGACCAAGTTCTGGTGCGTGGCCACATTCCTGTTGCTCGCTGGCAGCGTTGGCTGCCACGTTGCTGAGCATCCATCAGAGATCGCGGTTTGGGAAAGCCCATCGGTCGTTGCTCCTTCTGATTCATCATCGCCCCGCCCGCCGCCGCGCGCCAGCATCGCTAGCGTGCGTGCGACCACGTTCGATGTCGCCGAGAAAATCGTTACGCCGGCGACCAAAGGAGAGATTGCCGGCGAGCCTTACGCCGATCTGCCGTTTGAAGCGATCGATTCGCCTGCGCCAAATTCCATGCCAGCACAGACCATCCTTGCCGATACACCGCCATGCGACTTTCTCGACACGCTTTCGCCGCGCGCACGATCGTTTTTCGATGACGGCGAGGAGGAGAGTGATTTAATCTCGCGATGGGCGATCGTGCGCCATCTTTGTCATGAAGATCTTTGTTGCGAGTGGCAACGCGTGAAACAGGATTACAAGCATTACTATTCGTGCGACAGTTTGGGAATGCTGGCGATCGGCGTCGGGCTGGGCGCAATCGCCGCCAATACAAACATCGACTACGACCTCCGCGACCATTATCAAATTGATTCACGCAGCAGCACCACCGACGACTTCTCGCGTTGGGCCAAAGTCTTCGGCGAGGGGCAATACGTCGTCGCCGCGGCAGCAACCGGTTGGTTGGCCGGCGAGGCGCTGTACGATCGGCCGGCCGGCGATGCGCTGGGCGAGTGGGGCGGACGCACCTTTCGTACCCTGCTGGTCGGCACGCCGCCGCTGCTGATCTTTCAACATATCACCGGCGGCCCGCGACCCGGCGAAAGCCACGCCGGCAGCCGTTGGCGTCCGTTTCACGACAACAACGGCGTCAGCGGCCACAGCTTCATGGGTGCGACTCCCTTCATCAACGCGGCCAAGATGACCGACAACATTCCGCTAAAACTCGGCTGCTACGCCTGTTCGTTCGCGCCCGGCTGGTCGCGGATCAACGACGATGCCCACTTTACTTCGCAGGTGTTTCTCGGCTGGTGGATGGCCTACTGGGCCGCCACCGCGGTCGACCTCACCAATCGCGACGAACATTCGCAATGGTCGGTCCAAACGGTGTCCGTGGGGAATGGAACAACCGTGGGGCTGGTCTACACCTTTTGAATGACTCGTGGTTCCCGAGTCGCAACAACCTCTGAAACTGTTGCGCCGGTGATTCTCGTCCGCGATTGGCCCAACTTCAAGAAGTCGGCTGGCGGCAGCCGTTGCTGTATCGGTCGAACTGACCCACGGAATCGATGCGGGCTTGCGAGCTTGCGAGGCGATTTTGCAACTCACGGTCAAATCGAATACTCTAAAGACACGCCCGCCTCGCCCTTTGCTATCGGAGACCAACGACATGAACGCTTCCCAGCCTCACCAATCGTCGCGCCGCCGGTTCCTTTCGACCGCGGCTGCCGGCGGCGCGGCACTGCTCGCCGCTCCCATGGTACTTTCCGCCAAGAAGACCGATGATTCGCCGCTGGTCGTAGGTGCAGGAGAGTATCAGTTTGAAGTACATCACGATTGGCCGCAGTTGCCCGACAAGTTCAAGTGGCAAACCACTCACAATGTGGCGGTCGATCGAGACGGCTGCCTGTATGTGATTCACGAAGGACGCGAGGATCTGCCCGATCATCCGTCGATATTTGTGTTCGACCCAGAAGGAAAATATATCCGATCGTTCGGCAAGCAATTTCAAGGCGGCGGACACGGATTGGAAATCCGCAAGGAAGATGGGCAAGAATTTCTATATGTGACCGCTTATCAAGCGCTTAAGACTTTTGCCAAGCTTGACAAGCAGGGTGAAACCGTGTGGCAGCAGTACGCACCGATGCAATCGGGTGTCTATGCACCCGACGAAGACACGAAGCGCACGAAACAATGGGGACGCGACCGCTTTATGCCCACCAATTTCGCCTTTCTCGAAGACGGCGGCTTTCTACTGGCGGACGGCTATGGCTCGTTCTACATCCATCGCTACGACAATGCCGCAAAATGGGTGTCGTGCTTCGGCGGCCCCGGCGACGGAGAAGGCAAGTTCGATACGCCTCACGGGCTTTGGGTCGATAAGCGTTCCGGCCGAGAGCCTGCCATCGTCGTTTGCGACCGCGCGAACAACACACTGCAATATTTCACGATGGATGGAAAGTACCTGGAAACGCTCCGTGGCTATGGACTGCCCGCCAACGCAGAGACGTGGAAAAACTTGCTCGTGGTTCCCGAATTGCATGCTCGCGTGACACTGTTGAACGAGAAGAACGAAGTCGTCGCGCGGATGGGGGACGACGTTGCCCGCATCACCGGCAAAGACGGCGGCAGCGTTCGTTCGAACCCACAGGCCTGGCTGCCGGGCAAATTCGTCCACCCGCACGACGCCTGCTTCGGCCACGACGGCAGCATCTACGTGGCCGAATGGGTTGGCACGGGGCGAATTTCAAAGCTCAAGCGGCTTTCGTAGGACGCGCCCATTGGCGCGATCGACAAGTGCCTACTTGTCTCCGGTATAACGCGATTATTGCCGAGGCCAAAATCGCCAATCCGTTCGTTCCAGGCTCCGACACGATGACATACGGCCCAACGTCGAAGTACGTCGGCCCGCCGGACAGTGGAGTATAACCGGCATTTTCCAGAAGCTGCTGATCGCTGAGTGGCTCCAGTTCTGCGTCGTAGGCCCTGTTCATGGCCTCGATGAACAAGTTGGCAATCAGTCCATGCATGATGGGCGCCGGATGGAAACCATCGGGAGCGAACAAGTCCGCGATGGTCACGCCGCCGAGTGTCAGCGATGAGCTCGCCGCCAAATCGCGGCCGAGGCGAAACAAATCGAGCACCGGTATGCCGCGGGCTAGAACATCGGCCGCAATCCGTTGGTTCGTATAGCCGATCGCGCTTTCAAACTGCGCCACGACTTGCGGGCTGGTTCCCGACGATTGAACGACCGCTTGCACAAGCGGCGACAGCACAATATCAGGGATGTTCGCGACCACTTGTTGCACCGCGCCTGCATTGCCGATCTCGGCGATCGTCGCGGCAATGCTGGGAACAACGCGATCGGAGAGGATCGACGGCAATCCAGCGGGATCCCCTCCCAGCACCAAGCCGTAGCCAACCTGTACGGCATCGATGCCTCCAAGGATCAACACGCTAGCGTCGAGTTGCCCGGTTTGCACCAGGCCGGCGATCGGTCCCTGCTGATGGGCCAAATCGCTACTGCTGGCGCCATCAACCGCTTGGTTTGCCGTTGGGCCGACCGTGACCCGCCCGACCGTGGCCAATTGTGTATGCCAATTCGGAAACTCACCGTTGGCGGATCCATTGCCGGCAGAGACGCTGTCTCCCATCATCCCCAACCGCAGCGGCGTCGCCGTGCAGCAGTCATTTCCCGCGAACACGATCATAGCAGCGATCCAGACGTTCGCGCGGCGCAGAATCGCACCGTACATTCGGCAACGACATGGGAAGGTGATATTCATGGCGTACATCAATAACGGCATAATATCTTCTGCAACCGCTGAATTGCATCCCCGCGCACGGTAATTCGGCACGAATTACAACCGCTCGGCCACTATTCGTGCGCAGTGCTTGCAGGGAGCCTCGGATACTCCATCACCTTTGGCTGGTCAAATGGCGTGACTTCGTACAGCATCGCCGATGACGGCGGCAGCGATTCGTACACCGACTTTGGCTCTTCCAGACCGGAACCAACGACGCTCGAACTGGCCGACGCAACCGAATCGACACTGGCAGGCAAGCCAGTCGAAACGCCTCGAACCCAAGCCATTGGCTGTCCGAGTGACGATTTGCATATTGATCGATCGTGGTGGAAGGTTGGCGAAGAGCGATTGCGAAATTCGTCGAGTCGTGAGAGCAAGTGACAGCCTAAATCAGTCGCTGTGACGGTACCTGCGGCGTTTGCCAGATTTTGTCGGCTCTAGGGCCTCTTGACCGACCGCGGCCAACTCGGTAATTAACATTGGATGCTGCGAGCGGTTGCGCCCGTGGCGACGAAACAATTTTTTGACAACTTTTTGTGAGGAGAGTTCGAGCCGTGACAATTCTGCGAGTGGGAGCGACGCAAAAGTATTCGAACAATTTTGAACGGGCGTTTGGCGGGAAGAAAAGCGCCAAACCGGCGGCGAAGAAGGTGGTAAAAAAGAAACCCGCTGCGAAAAAACGGGGGGCCAAGAAGAAAAAATGAAGGATCGATCAGGCGGAACGGTGTTCTGCGCACGATACCATCCATCGTTGCTTCGATGATCCTGGCTCAAGAACCGGGTGGCACCATTTGCAAGTTCGCGCGGCTGCGTGATCGCGGTTACATCAAACTGCCCGATTGCGGGTCGATGGCCATGCCGCTGGTAAGGTCCGCCAGCACATTGAGCACGCCCAGCAGCGCGCTCGGGTCGAGCATGTCATCTTCGTCGTCCGAGGCCTCGCCGGTGACTTGCTCGAAATGCAGAACGTCGAACTTCGCATCACAGTTCGCCAGGCCGGCGATCTTGGGACGCTCGTCGGCACTGGCGGCACTTTTCAATTCCCTCTGCAGTTCGGCCGCTTGCTCGAGCACTTCACTGCCGTCGTCGTAGCAAATATCCATCGCGGCAAAATCTTGCGGTGACTGAATCGTGATCGACTGAAACCGCCCCTTTTCGTCCGCTTCAGGATTGACCAGTTCAAACCGCGAATTCAAGTCGACGAGTCGCTGCTGAACTTTCTCCAGCGTTGGCCTGCGTTGGGCGTGGAACAGCACGATATACGTTTCGCGCCATTTGTAGTCGTGATTTTCGAAGGTTGACATTGGCGCGCGAAAGATGGGTTCACCGCATGGGCGCGACGACGCAGAAAGGAAACGGATGGAATTCAGAGGACATCGTTGATGGCTTCAAGCTGTAAACGGGTACCAAATATGCGAATGAAGCAGCTTCATACAATACTCCGAGGTCGCCCAGTTGAATGCGGTAAACGTGAATCACGTCTAAGTCGGCTCCTCGTCCCAATCGTCGTCTTCGTCGCCAATGGCACCTTGCCAATTCTCAAGGGCATGCAAAACGGCGTCGCGTTCTTCGCGGTTGGCCCAAATACTCTCGCCTTGCTCAAGGCGGACTTCATAATTGCCTTCCTGCGTGCAATCTTCGTTTCCGCAAAAGTGCGGGACGGCGGAGACCCACAAGATGCGATACAGCGGGATGTGCTTGTCGTCAACAACGCAGAAGATGGACATGAGACGAGTTCGGGGCAGTTCGGTTTATTAATCTTGCGGCTTCAACATACGTTGCACGATCCGGAGGCCGTGCCGCAACCTGAGCAAAGAGGTTCTCACGATGGGGGTTTTCTTCTTTAACATTCCTCGGTCGCCTTTCCCGTTATACGGTTCACTTATCCGCCTGCCAACTCCGTCGCTCGGCGGGCGGCGGCTTCGACGGCCGCAATCAACGCTCCACGGACGCCGTGCTGTTCGATCGCCGCCAAGCCCGCAATCGTAGTCCCGCCAGGGCTGGCTACGCGGTCTTTCAGCAGCCCGGGGTGCTCGCCGGTAACGATCACCATTTCGGCTGCGCCTTTGACGGTTTGGGCGGCTAGTCGCAGCGCAACTTCTCGTGGCAAGCCCATCCGTACTCCGCCATCGGCCAGCGCTTCGATCATCAAGTAGACAAACGCCGGGCCGGAGCCTGAAAGGCCCGTGACCGCATCGAGCAGCTTTTCCTCGACGGAGATTGCCAGCCCGACGGCACCCAGCAATTGTGCGATCAATCGAGCGTCGTCGGGAGTTGCGCCTTTGCCGAGGCAATAGGCACTGGCGCTTTGTCCGACCAGGCAGGGAGTGTTCGGCATGACGCGAATCAGCCGACACGGGCCTAAACCTTCGGCGAGCGCTGCCAAGCGGACCCCGGTGACGATCGAGATCACGAGCTTGTCAGGAGACATCGACGGGCGAAGCTCGCTCAATGCTGCCGCGGCCTGTTGCGGTTTGACCGCTAGTACGATGATTTCACAGCTTTGGGCAAGATCGGCGTTGTTCGTCGCCGATCCGCTTGCCGGCAATAAGTGGTGAAACTCGTCGAGCGCGGCAGCCACCGGATCGGCCGCGACGATTTGGCGCTCTGCCAGCAGATTGGTGCGGACGAGTCCTTGGGCCAGCGCGCGGGCCATTTGTCCTGCGCCGACGAATCCGATGGTTCGATTTAGCATTTCGCTCAAAGCCAGTCCCGCTTTCGGGTCGAATTTTGCCAGCAATGCTACCACCAATGCTACGTCACAGGGCGGGTGGAGTGAAGGGGAGATCGAGAGACACGGAAAATCGGCATATTCGATTGGTCTTCGTTGGTCCCATAGCATATCAGCATATCTTTCCGCTCAACTTGCCCTGGACGGCAGCGGCCGCTTTTGCGAGACTTCGCCACCTTTTCTGGACGGTGGCGCGGGTGTCGTGTCTTTCATCGAGCAAGTCCCGCCGATACCTCGTCGGCTGCCGTCGTTGGTTCATTTCTGGCGAGTTGCCACCGACTTGCCTCAGCGCAGGACGTACGATGCACCATCTCTTTCGAATCGCATTGGCCTATATAGTAATTCTATGTACATTTATCGGGGCGTCGGGCTGCGCTACCTTTCAAGAAGAACCGAAAGACAAAACGGTGGAGGAGTGGATGAGCCAGCCACGCGTAAATATCACAAAAGCGGCCGACAAACGGGCGTTGAAATCGAGCAGAGCTTCGAGATTGAGGGATTGAGGGATTCTTGACGTAGAACTGGTGACTGTCTCGGATTGAACCGCAAATTCGATTCGCCGAGGCGGAATGTTAGTGTTCTTGCCGCGCAGCTACAAACAGCCCCTCCCGCCTGCTCTTCCCAACTTGACACGATTTTGCTATGGTCGTAGTTGGTCTGGTTGCAAGGAGGCTGTGAATCAATAAGTGCCTCGCTTTTATGCCGCCTCGTCATGCGTGAATTGATTGCATCCCAGCGGGTGCGAAGTATTCCAGCACAAGCCAAGGCTGTGCCAATGGGGATTTTCGTCGCGCTCGGGGCAGTCCTGGCGCAAAGCTCGTTGCCTTTCGCGGCGGCCGACACGCTCGATAACGCACCACTTGCGACACGCGATTTACACGTTTGGGGTCGCTTTGACGCCGGCTCTTGGAAACGAGTACGGATCGTGACCGAAACGTTGAACGACCACGGCGAAGTTTCAAGCGCCGCGACGACTGAAACGAAAACCACATTGCTTGGCGTCAATTCCAAGTCGCTCCGTTTGAAAATCGAAGCGACGGTCGATCTCGACGGCAAACGTTTCACTAGCCAAAGCCGTGTGATCGAGTACGGCTTTTTCAGTCCGCAGCCGAGCGCGTCGGCAGAGATGCAATGGGTCGGCACCGGCCACGTAACCATCGGCGATCGGCGATTGCCATGCCAGGTGCGCCAAGTGACAGCCTCTAGCGGCGGCACGCGTCATGTGACGAAGTTGTACTTGTCCGATTCCATCGAACCGTTTGTCCTAAAGCGCGAAACAGCGACGATTGAAGCCAACGGCAAGCCGGCAACAAATTTGACAAGCACCGTCGAAGTCATCGCGCTCGACATGCCGGTACACGTGCAGCGAGAAATGAAATCCGCCGCGATCGAGCGGACCATTCAGCACACGCCGCAGGGAACCAGCGAAACGCTTGATTGGACGTGCGTCGATGTCCCCGGCGGCATCGTCTCTCGCACTTCGAAGGAACTCGATGAGAAGGGCAAGTTACTTCGCCGCAGTACGTTGGAACTGGTTGATTATCACGTTGAACTCGAAGAGGGTAAAGACGACAACGGCCCACGCTATCTCAACCGTCGACAGGCAAGGAAAGCCGCGCGGCGCGGGCGATAATTCTTTTGGGTAGCTCGCCGATGGCCCGTTGCTCGGCGGCGGCCGCATTTCGGCGATTTTCGCGGACAATTCACGTCTTGACCCAAATGTGGTAGATTTCGGCCAACGTTGGCGTTGGACTTTCGCCTCGGTTTCATCGGCAAGGATGTTTTTCATGTCGAGAGTGCTGCTCGACTCGACGCGGCCGACCACGAGCACTTCGCGCGCAGGAGACGCGCCGCTGAACCTTGCGCCAATCGCTCGTTATCAACCGTTGGTCATTGCAGCGGTCGCTGTTGGTGCTGGCCTGATAGCCGACCGTTGTTCCGTGCATTGGCTGCCGCGCACCTTCGAGAGTTGGTGGTTGATGGCCGTGACGGCGTGGATTGGCTGGCTGCTGATGTGGCGCAGTGGGCGAGTAACAGCCGCGGCGATTGTGCTTGCAATCTCGCTGGTCGCCTGCGGTGGAGCTTGGCATCATCTCCGGTGGAATCTATTCGCCGAGGATGAACTGGGGCGGTCGGCATCCAACGACCCTCAGCCCGTTTGCGTGGAAGTCGTCGCGACAACAACGTCGCAAGCGATTCCAATGCCGCCGCTTGATCCGCTGCGATCGATTCCTGCACGGCCGGAAAGCCGATTCATCGCCGCAGTCGTTGCCGCCCGCGATGGCCAGTCGTGGAGGCCGGCGAGCGGTCGAACACGAATTGTGCTGAACGGCTCGTTCGACGAAATACAAGTGGGAGATCGGTTGCGACTGTTTGGCCAACTCGCGCGGCCAGCGCCACCGGCGAATCCCGGCGAGTTTGATTTTGCCGAGCATTCCCGCGCCGACCGCCAATTGAGCGCGGTGCGCGTCGAATTTCCACAGTGCGCACAAATCGTTGGCCGGGCATCGCCCTGGGCACCGTCCTCTTGGCTTCACGAAGTTCGACAGCGCGGCAGCCGATTATTGCATCGCTATCTATCGGCGAACAATACGGCGTTGGCGTCGGCATTGTTGCTGGGGCAGCGCGAGCAAATCGATCGCGAAACCAACGACGCGTTCTTGCAGACGGGGACCATTCACATCTTGAGCATTTCGGGGCTGCACGTCGCTATTCTAGCGTGGATACTGTTTAAAGCGTTTCGCACCGGTTGGATGTCGCGGCGGGCAGCGCTGGCGGCGGTCGCCATCGTTACTGGAATTTATATGCTGCTAACCGGAGCCGAGCCGCCGGTGGTTCGGGCGACGATCCTGGTCTGGATCGTCTGTGGATCGATTTTACTCGGTCGCAGCAGTGCTGGGCTAAATAGCCTGGCACTGGCGGCGCTCGTTATCGTTGCGATGAATCCCGCCGACTTGTTCCGCACTGGCGTGCAATTGTCGTTTTTGTCGGTGGGGGTGCTGATTTGGGTAGTGCCAAAGGTGCTGCCGCTTCGAGCTGCCAATCCGCTTGACCGCTTGATTTCGGCCACGCGACCGCTGCCGCAGCGCATCGCTGCGCGGTTCGGCCGCTATCTTACGAGAACATTTTTCATCAGTGCGGTGTTGTGGCTGTTGATTGCACCCCTGACCATGGCGCGATTTCATATGCTGTCGCCGGCCGGTTTGATCTTGAATCTGCTGCTCGCGCCAATTGTGATGTTGCTGATGGCCGCCGGTTTTGCCATCTTAATCGTTGGCGGTCTTGTGCCGCCATTGGGGGCAGCCTTGGGCTGGCTGTGCGATTTGAACCTGAGTCTGTTGAATTCAGCGGTTCAATCGGCTTCCCATTGGTCAGGAAGTTATTTCTGGACGCCCGGGCCGAGCGATGGCTGGCTCGCAGGTCTGTATCTGGTGGCTGTTGTCACACTCGCATTTCCGCCCGCGACTTGGCCAGCACGCTGGCGCGTGGCATTGGCATGTGGCTGGGGAGGGGCGGCCTTGCTGGCAGCGTTGCCAGGGCCGCGGGAGGCGAGTGAATTGCGCTGCACGTTCGTTTCCGTAGGTCACGGCTGCGCGGTCGTGATGGAATTCCCCGACGGCAAAACACTGCTCTACGATGCCGGCTCCCTCGGCTCGCCGTTGGCTGCCGAACGGTCGATCAGCAGTTACCTTTGGTCGCGGCGGATCATGCATCTCGATGCAATCATTGTGTCTCATGCCGACGCCGATCATTTCAATGCACTGCCCGGCTTGCTCGACAAGTTTAATGTCGGGGTCATCTACGTTGGTCCGGGAATGTTTGAAGACCAAACTCCCGCTCTGCGCGCTCTGCGGCAAAGCTTCGATCGCAGTGGTGCGCAGCTTCACGAATTGTTTGCCGGCGATCGATTGCAAATCGATAACGACGTGAGCATTGATGTTCTACATCCGCCGCAGCATCGCATCGCGGGTTCCGACAACGCGAACAGTATCGTGTTGCTCCTGGAGTACTCCGGCAAACGCATTTTGTTGACAGGCGATTTGGAATCGCCCGGCCTCGAAGCGCTGATGAACGAACCGCGTCTGGATTGCAATATCGTTCTCGCGCCTCACCACGGCAGTTCCCACAGCGACCCACCGGGTTTCGCTGCCTGGTGCTTGCCGAATCATGTCGTAATCAGCGGCGGGCGCGGAGATGATTCGGCATCGGTGAGGCAGGCGTATGAACGACGTGCCGCGAAAGTATGGAATACGGCGATGTCAGGGGCCGTGACGGCAAGGGTTCGCGAAGGCAACCTCTTCGTAGAGTCATTCCGCGATTCTCAACGGTCGCACTCGGCAACCCCATGGTAGGCCCAGTTCCGTATTAAGCGCAATACAATTCATCGCGGACCCTCAAGCGTCCGAGATATCGCCATCGATCCATGCTTGCCATCGCACCAGTTGACCTCAGGCATCCGCAGTCGATGATCGATGATAGCAATGAGGTAGCCTATCCTTACAAGCCACATCGCCGCCGGTTCCGACACGAATGCAGCGCTCGGCGCTTGCGGAAAATAAGTCTGCCAAGCGACGATGAAGTCGGCCCCGTCCACGTCGCCATGGCAATCGATGTTCGTTCGGGCGATATACTCGTTGGACGATGAGAATATTACGCGAAAAGTCGCGGACTACCGTGCATACGATGCCTGCCAGCTCATTGCGGTCGCACGGCGATGTTGCGGAACTTTGTCACATTGAGCAACACAAAGCCGTTGTTCTGCGGCGCAGAACTAGGCAAGGTTGCCCTGCCGCGATTCCACGGAACCGCATAGGCGGCCAGTGTGCCGCTGGTCGCTTCCATCACGTAGATGATCGATTCGCCTGGCTGAAACTGATTCGCTCGCAGTCGTAGTTCGCCTAGACCGGTGACCATCAAAAATTTCGGCGCTTTGCCTCCTTCCACTTGCAGGTCTCTCAGTACGTTGTATTCGTAGAAGGTGGTGAATTGACCGTTGTTCAAGTTCAGCACGGCACCTTTCAAGTCGCCCGTCAGATAGTCGAGAAAATAAACGCCTTCGATATTGGCGTCGATCAAGCCGGTGGCCAGTGCGAAGCCATCGGCACCGTGCGTAGCCACTGCATGGAGCGGCCGCGCGGGCATCAGCGCCGCCAGCAAGAAACCAATCAAAACCCCTACCGACACCCACGCCAAACGCTGACGATTGAAAGCTTGCAACACGGCAAATCTCCCACAATAGGCACCCCCTGCAACGGCCCGCGGTTTCGTGGGCTTTCTAGCATCATAACGGCTGTAGAAAACGCTCGCCAGACGAATTAGACGCCGAAATGCCCTGGAAAATCGTCGATTTCTCTTGCTGTGTGCGGTTCTCCCGACAACCACATCGCGGACTCGACCAAAGGTCTCCTAAGGCCCGTTTCTGCGCAATTCTCGGCAGCCATAGGTCGAGCAATTGGCACGTTCGGGAGAGGGAGACCGTGCCACAACCAGTCAACACGGGGCGATCATTGACGGTCGCGGCGCGGAACTATGACTACCGTTCGCCTGTCATCAGCTTCAGCCGAGGGTCGCCCAAATCCAGCCGGTACATTATCTGGTTGTAATCGTACCGCGGCGTGTGGTTGCTGTTGCCTGAGAACGTGGCCGAGTACGTGCCTTCCAAGTAAATCAGCCGGCCGCCGTCTTGGTCGAAGAAAGGGTGCTGCACGGGATTGTAGAAGCTGTAGGCGTCATGGGTGATGATTTTCTTGGCCCCCGACCACGGCCCCGTAAGCTGCGGGGCTTCGGCGAACCAGATCTCACCGAGCATCGAGTGGCCGCCGTACTCGCTGAAGATGGCAATCCAGTTTTTGCGAAACTCGTTCCAGCGGATCGAGCCGGCGTGCGCCTTCACCGGTTTGCCGCTGTCGATGTCTCGGAAGAGCAGTCGCGTTTCGTCGTCGGCAAGAAGACGGGCCTTGAGGAGTGCCGCTTGATCGTCGGCGGAAAGTGGTGGCGTGTTCTTTTTCCACGCCCAAACCGGTTTGCCTGCGGCGTCTCGTTCGATCTGGCTCTGAGCGCCGGCAAATCGCGTCTGCGGTAGCAGGCATGTAAAGCCTTCGAACTCTGCCGGGTCTTGGATCGCATCCCAATCGGCTCGCACGCGCATTGTATAGGGAACGCTATAGTTGCAATAGAAATAGGGCGTGCCGCGCTCTTCGACTCGGATCGGATGCCCTTCCAGATACATCGGCGCATCCACGTCGAACTGGCAAAGTCGGCGAAAGATCTCTGCTTGGTCGTCGAAGACCACCAATCCGCGCTCCTGCGGCTTGTTGAGGGATTTCAGTCGCGCATAGCTGGCGATTAATCGGTCGCGTCCTTCGTTGTCGGCCAGCACGACCAATCCGCCGAGCCAAACCATTCCTGGCCCTTCGATCGATTCGACCGGCGCCATGGCGCGATTGACGCCGCGGGTGTCGACGAAGTAGTGCAAGTTTACGCCGAGGGAAGGATCTAGCCCTCCGCGGTTTGCCGCTGTGCCAGGAAGAAGGGAAGTCGCCGCCGTCGTGCGGAAATTTCCCAGTGGATATTTCGCACGCGTCGTATCGCCCCAAATCCAAAACAATTTGTTGCGATAGATCGCCGCTCGAACGCTGTCTTGCCCAAGGACGCCGCCATTCAAGAGCGGCTGCTCGATCGGCGACTTGCGGCCGAGGAGCACACTATCGCGATAAATGCCCTCGCCAGTCACTCGATACAAACGTTCGGCAATATTCAAACGCTTGATCTTTAGTGTCGCCTTTTCGCCGGCCACGGGCTTCAACCGCGCGCCGCAGATGCCAAACCCATCGGCCGCATATTCGTAGCCGTGGCTCTTTACGGCAAAAAACACCTGGCGATCCATCAGTCCCGGCTCGCGAAACGCAACCCATCCGGCTGAATCGGTATAGTAAACGATGTCATTCACCGTGCGCAGCTCAACCATCGGAACGCCACGATCGGTGTCGGCGTCGACAACCTCAATCGCGTAATAATCCGACGCGATGCCGCGAAGCGCGACCAGCGCAAGAACGACCAATGCGAGGCATATCTGCTGCATCAACCGACTCCGAATCAACCCTGGTTGCATGGCGGTGTCGCTTGCGCAGATCGCAACTGTTCAAGATGTTGCTGGAACGCTTCCAGCGATTGCAGTAGTATCGCATCTTCGATCCCTGTCGAGCTGCGCAATTCACCCACAGGCGTACCCCAGTAGAACATGATCCAACCAGCCGCCATTTCCTCTGAACGATTGAGAAAACGGCGAAATTCTGCTTGCGAACATTTTAGCGGAAAGGTTTCTTCGATCACGACCGGCTTGCCGACAGCAAAGCCTTGAAGCGTTTTTAGCGCTGCATCGACGCGATCTTTTTCTGGGTACAAGTGCACGCACAGGAAATCCAACTCGCCGGCAATTTGCTTGGGCACAAAACCAGAGGTTAGCCCCGGCCGGTCGAGGCTCCAGTCGACCAAGCCCACTGTCACCAAATGCCGCCGATCGACCGTGCGAATTGCCGCGACGAGCTTGGCAATCCACGCGCGGGCGATTTCTGAGCGCGGGCGGTCGCGAGTCTCTAGCCCGATCATCTGGACAAAATGTTTGCCGGCAAACGCCGGGCCTAGCCAATCTTGATGATCGTTATTCGCCGGCGCGACGGGTTCGTTCATGAGATCGAAGCAAAAAACCGCTGGGCTGTCGGCACATTGCGCCGCGACCGCTTTCCAAAAATTCGCTTGAACTTCCCAGCGCGCGGACTCATCCAGCTTTTCGTACCATGCTGGCACATCATGCTTGTGATAACAGCCAAGCCCGGTGAGATCGAGATACAACTCCATTTGCTCGGCGAGCGACATCAGCTTCGCCAGTCGTGCGAGCGACTGCTCGTTGGGCCGATCGGCGGTGGCCATGAATTTACCGAGCTGTAAATGAACCCGCACGACATTCGCACCCAGCGTTTTCATTTCCGCAAAATCGTCCTCGATTTTTTTCCACTCGGCCCCCCAATAGTCTTCAATCAGGCGGCCCGCTTCATCGTGATCGTAATTGAAGCCGTACGGAACAAACGATTTGCCGCTGGGCAGGGTAGCAAACCCACGCCTATCGGCCGAAACCGCAATCCAGGGCATCTGGACGACGTCATCGGCCAACAACATTTCGCCGACGGCGAAGAAAATCGTTGCACCGAGGAGCCGTTTGGCGAAACCAGCGAAAAGACCGTTGCGGCAATTGGTTCGCATTGCTTCCTCTCAATGGCAGGTCGAGGTAGGATGGTGCAACGACATTGTTAAAATTGCGATTGATGCTATTCACGGAGTGAAACAAACATGGAACCACTCAATGTACCTAATCTCACTGTTTCGGGCTGCCGTGGCCGGCAAGCTCGCTTGCGTGAAGTGCTAACCGAACGCAAGCTGGATGTGGCCCTGATCGGCGACCGACGGCACGTTTATTATTTTACCGGATTTTGGTGCCGGCCGCTCTACAATCCACTTGTGCTGATCGAACGGAACGGAGGCACGACGATTAGCGTTCCCTTTGCGGGCGAACACGAAATCGCCGCCGACAAAGTTTTCACCTATGAATCGAACCGCTTCTGCACGCTGGTGGACGATCAGTGGAGTGCAGCGCTCGATTGCCTGCGGCCGGACCTTTCTTCATCGCAGCGCCTCGGAGGCGACGGAGTCATTCCGTTTACGCTCGGGCCAATGGCGGCCTGCGAAGACTTACGACCGGCGATTTGGACACTCCGTCGCACCAAAGATGAAGACGAGTTGGCGCTGCTGCGCTGTGCCGTCGCGGCCACTGAGCGCGCCTATCGAGCAGCTTTCGACGCACTGCGGCCCGGCATTACCGAAGTGGAACTGTTTGCCGTCATTCAAGGCGCCATGGCCGAAGCAGTCGGCGAATTCATTGGCGAAATCGGCAACGATTTCCAAATCTGCTCGCCTGGCGGACCGCCGCGCCGTCGCGCCGGCCAAGCGGGCGAGATTGCGGTGCTCGATCTCTCCATCGTTTTGCGCGGTTACAACAGCGACCTCTGCCGCAGCTTCGTTGTCGGTCGGCAGCCGAGTGAACCTCAACTAGCCGCGTGGCGGCAGATCGAGCAAACCATCGCGGCGCTCGAGGCCAAGTGTCGACCGGGCATGCGCTGTCAGCAACTTTTTGACTTGGCCGCTGAAATGCTGGACGGCTTTCGCGGATGGAAATTCGGCCATCACCTCGGCCATGGCATCGGACTGTGCCCACACGAAGCGCCACGGCTGAATCCTAACTGGGACGACACCTTAGAAATCGGCGATGTCTTCACGATGGAACCGGGACTTTACGGCAAGGAACTTCGCGCTGGGATGCGGATTGAACAAAACTATGCACTGACAAATTCGGGCTTAATTCGATTATCAGAATTTCCATCATCTTTGGCGTGATTACCCTGTGAGTGGAGGTCCGTTGTCGTTGGTTTGCGGCATCGCCATTGAAAGTGTTACCAACGACAACTAACTGCTGGCAAATGGCGTCAGCGAAAACATTGACCTTCGCTGCGCGTCTGCACTATGATCGAAGCATCCATGGCGCGCACGCTTGACGAACTCATCGGCTATCTCGAAACGCTCACTGGCCGAGCGCCGGTCGATGATTTGATGCGCGAAATGAAAGAGCTAGAAATCGAACTCGAAGACGTTGCCAGCCATTTGCGGTTTTCCGAAAAAGCATACGCTCGCAACTTGGTTCGGATGGGCGATTGGTATAGCGTGCTGGTCTTGTGCTGGAGGAATGGGCAACGTTCACCGATTCACGATCATGCCGGCTCAAGCTGCGGCGTAAGAATTCTCCTAGGCACCGCCACGGAAACGCTGTTCGACTTTGCGCCGAACGGCGCCGTGAAAGCCACGTTTTCGCGCGACCTTCCGCAAGGTCATCGCACGGCGAGCGAAGATCAAGACATGCATCAGATTTCTAATCTGCAAGCCGGTGGCCGTGAACCGGTGACTCTGCATGTATACTCGCCTCCACTGATGAGGATGGGCACTTATTTGCTGACCGATGCTAGTCGCGGGCAGGAGTTCATGCTTCCTGAATATTGCCAAGCGGGCGGTATTTGATCGGCCGATCCGGCAAAATTTACCCCACTTCGCCAAACCAACCCCGCTTACGGCAGCGGCCTGCGATTCCTTTCAGCCGATGCGCGTAAAACGCCGATTTTGCAAGATGCGCATCGCTGAGTCTCTTACGAGACCCAGAAGCATCCATTTCGAACCCCAGCACGGGACGGTCTTGGAGAGACTGGCCTACGTGAAGCACGGAGGATCAACAATGCCAACTGCCTCAACTGGTGGGGTCATTGCCGTCTCCATCAATGCTGAAGCCGCAACGAATTCTGCCTCATCCGCGGAAGCCACCGAATCGGTCGTCATTGAACTCTACGACCGCTTTCAAAAACAGCAGCTTCCGGCAACGTGGATGGTGAGCGATCCCATTCGGCACTCGCTGGTCGGGCGAATTGCTGGCAGCAATAGCCACGAGCTGGCACTGGCGATCGAGGCCACTAGCCACGCCAATCAAAGCCCTATCGCGCAATTGCTTCAATGTCGTCGCGCGGGACTTCATATCACCACAATTGCCGAAAACCCTCAATGGCGGCAGCGCGATGTCGATCTAGTGGCGAAGCATGGAATAACGATCATTCGCGGATCTACGTCGCAAAGTGGCACGCACAGCATCCAGGGTGTGCGTTATGGGGTGTGGCGAGTGCCCATCTGCGCCACACTTCACGGGGGCGGATGGATGCCGTATTTCGCTCAATTGCAGCGTCTGAGGCGCGCACTCGATCGCGGCATTTGGAAACTGGGCATTTGGCACGCATGCATTGATGCGCCGTCGATCGCCCGTGCCGATGCGGCCATCGGCTTGCGAATGGTCGAAAGGTTTCTCGCTCACCTCAACCATCTGAAGCTGGCGCGATCCATTGAGGTAGTTACGCTGCGCGAAACGGTGATTCGGTTGCAACCCAAGCGCACGATCACCGCCGCGACCTCGATTTTGCGGGCTGCATAACCGGCCTGGCGGCTAGGGTCAGCATATCCACTACAATCGCATCGGGCAACCCAAATTCTCGCCTTTTCGCAACGGGTGCAATTTAACATTCGCACTTGCTGTGGCCGATATTTCTATGGCCAGGCGAAGCACCATGGATGGGCTGACTGCTTCAACCTATCCCGCGTAACACCACACAGAGATTTGATCCGCGCAACATGTCGCACTCTACCATTATGCTCGATCAGCGCGTCTCTACCGCGCTAAAAACCAATCCTTACGTTTCGAGCCGAAATTTGCGATTTGAAACCAGTGAAGGCCGAGTTCGGCTGCATGGCCGCGTCAGTTCTTGGTATCAAAAGCAGATGGCCCAAGAGCTATTGATGCGCATGGAGGGTATCGAGATGGTGGAGAACAACCTGGAAGTGTGCTGGGCCTAAGCGTTGGCAGCCACGCGTTGGGCATCAAGCGCTCAGCTTGGTATTTGGCAGTCGAATTCCATCGAGGGTTGACGATCGCCTGCCAACTTCCGGCTGGCCTGTCGCTTATCGCGGTTGCATTGGCCTGTGCCCCATCACTGCGTCGCCGCGGTTGCCGAAGTACGGCAAACAGCCATCCAATCGGCAAAGCCGAATCACTTCTTGATTAGCCGTCGACAGTCCGCAGAGTCGCAGCAATCCACCGTGCGAATGGATCCGTTTGCCAAGCAGCACAAGCTGGGCAATCAAGTAACTCTGGATCACCGGCACTTCGTCGAGTTCGAGCACTAATCGGTATACGAAGTTTTGTTCCAGAACCGACCAAAGTCGTTCCGCCAAAGTATCCAAGTCGGACGATCCGCCATCATTGGGGTGCAGTCGTACAAAAACCCAATCGGGACCACGATCTACGTCGTACCGCCAACTGATATCGGTTTGCACCATAAGAAAAACCGCTCCTTTACCCCGCTACCAGCAGGACCGCCCTGAAAACCCGTTCCACCCGGACAACTATCATAAGCGATTCTAATGGAGACGCAAGTAGCGAAGCCGAAATGGAAAGAATCGATTCGCGATGCACAATGACGAAGACATGACTGTGCGTTTCTCTAGCCTGGCTTCTCGACGATGCTAGCACTATTTCTGACCTGCTAGCGCAGCCAGGCGCCGCGAAAAGCCGTCGAGTTCGGCTGAAATCTGGCGTGCTTTCGGACTGCCATCAGCCCGCTCAGTAAGCTCCCTTCGCACTTCCGCAATCCGCTTCCCCATTAGCCGAATGGCCTGATCGAGCGGGTCGCGGTCGGCCAATTGCGAACTTTCTTCTCGCGTCAGAGCTTTGTTATATAATTCCAAATCGCTATATCGTCTGGCCAAATCTTCCAATTCGCCGATCATTGGCTCAAGCCGATCGGTGGTCCAGTTTGTATCGATGGACAGCTTCGTTTCGAGTTCTCCAAGCGACACATTGTATGAACGCGTCATTGCCGCCACTTCCGTGAAATTAACTCTGCCTTCCTCGCCAGACGCATTGGGGTGCAATCTGCCGACAGATCGCGGATTGCGGCGCATTTCGGCCAATCCGCCGATTTTCGGCACACTGATATCCAGCTTCGGCACTGCCTGCGGCACGAAGGCCGGCGATACAAATGGAGGAGCGTCGGGCACATCGGCCATTTGCGGCAGCATGACCGGCGGCGGCACCGAATCGGGGATGCTTGAAATTGCTGGAATCTGCGCGACCCGTTTCGCAAGATCTTCGATAGTCGAGCGAACGCCGTTGAGGATCGGATTATTCGCGGGAATTCTGTCCGCGGTCGCCGACAACCGAGGCGCAGTCAGAGCGGCTGTTGGCGCGGGCTTCGGCCGGAGAATAACCGTTTGATCCTGGGGTATTGGAACCGCCGCCGAGCCGATGTCCTGTTCTCGATGGGTTTGGAAGCGTCCGGCCGCGTCATGGGTGCTACGAAGGCTAAATTGAGGTGCCAAGCCCTCGGCAATGGGCGATGGAGCGTTCGGGCTTGCAATGATCGGTGTCGATGGCACCGGCGACCGTTCAACTGGCCAAACGCCTGGTGGCGAAGCGAGTTCGCCTTCCAGCGATCGCGTTAACCAATGGAATAGTTCTTGCGTTTGCTGGGCGCTTCGTCCCGATTGCTGCCAAGCATCCATTTTTCGCTGCAACTCTTCGCTGCGGCGGTCGTATTCCGCGCGATCGAGGCGATTCATTTCGAAATTTTGAATCCGGTAAAATCGCGCCATTCGTTCGATCCGAACCAAATCATCCAGGGCCTGCTGTTCTGAGTTCGGTGTTGCGAACCCTTGATCACCGCCGTGTTCATCGGCACCGGCGGCTAACCGCGCGAGCAAGCATCCAGAAAGAAACGAAAGCCACAGGAGTTGATGCATATTCGCTACCTCGACGCAATTTTAGCTACAGCGTAGCGCGACACAGGTCGCGATCCGCACATTGCGAAACCCCACCAATTAAACGCTACGTTGATTGCCGTGCATGTCAACCACCTTGGCGTCCGAAAGCGCGATCGTTGTTGCCATTGTCCACGAATTCACGGCGAAATGCGATCTCTATACTGCGCCGAGCGTAGCGTATATTTCGTTTGGCTTCCGGACTTTTCAATCTGCGCGACTCATCCAGGGGCAAACGTGATGTCGGTAAAATTGTGCAGCGATCAATCTAACGACAATGCTTGCGGTTATTCGCCGTCAGGACAGCGACTGATTGTCGCCGACAAAATTCGATTCTCCGAAATCATCTCTGCTCTTTCGGTGGCGCTCGACATTACGCAAGGCCACCCACAAGGCCACGCGATGCGCACGGCATTGATCGGTATGCGATTGGCCGACGAACTTCACCTGACGACGACCGACCGATCTGCTTTATTCTACGCATTGCTGCTCAAGGATCTCGGCTGCTCGAGCAACGCTGCAAAAATCGCCTATCTGTTTGGCGCCGACGATCGCTTGGTCAAGCGATCGGCGAGAATGATCGACTGGTCGAAGCCGAGCCAAAGTGTAAGGCACTGCTGGAGCCACTGCGCGCCGAACGGCTCGACCGCCCAAAAACTGCTGCGGATTGCGGCGATCGCCCGATTGGGCGCAAAAGGCGCTAAGCAAATTGCCGAAATCCGTTGCGAGCGAGGCGCCGAAATCACCCGCATGTTGCGTTTGCCGGAGGCCACGGCACAAGCCATCATCGATTTAGACGAGCATTGGAACGGCCGCGGAAATCCCCATGGCCTGCACCACGATGAGATTTCACTGCTCGGACGCATTTGCTGCCTAGCACAAACGGTCGAAGTCTTCTTTTCTGCGTATGGATTTGAATCGGCGATCGACGTCGCCCAGCGGCGTCGTGGTCAATGGTTCGACCCCAGACTCGTCGATGCGTTGCTGGCATTTAGGCAGGAATCCGATTTTTGGAGCCAACTGCTCAGCAACGACGTCATTGGCGAATTAAGCCGCTGGGAACCGGACGACGCCGTGCTATTGGCCGACGAGCCGTGCCTCGACCTCGTCGCTGAGGCATTTGCGAGAGTCGTCGATGCCAAATCGCCATGGACGTATCAACATTCGACTCGCGTCGCCGAAATTGCCGTTGGCGTCGCAAAACAGTTTGGCCACTTTCCCGAACTCGAACGCGATCTGCGTCGTGCAGCATTACTACACGATATTGGCAAATTGGGAATCTCAAACACAATCTGGGACAAGCCCACCCGCCCGACGCCACAGGAGTACGACGAAATTCGCAAGCACCCAGCATATACACAACAAATTCTCCGGCAGGTCGAAGCCTTCGAAATGCTGGCCGAAGTAGCCGGCGCGCATCACGAACGGCTCGACGGTCGCGGCTACCACCGTGGGCTGCAGGGCCCGAAAATTTCGTGGGTTGTGCGCGTGCTGACGGTCGCCGACGTTTACGAAGCACTCTCCGCAAAACGCCCCTACCGAGATGCCATGCCGTGGTCGCAAATATACGAGATGATGAACAAAGACGCCCACAAAGGGTTAGATGCCGACTGTATCGAAGCCCTGGCTCGATGGCACGACCGCAATGAATTAGGGCCGCGCGTCGACGCCCAACTGCGCGAACTCGACCGAATGCTAACGGCCGTTTGAATTGTAACTTTGACGCCTGCGCAAGGCGAAGCGATTGCCGCCAATACGCCTTGCATTCCGCCCAAGCCTTCGGGCGATAAAAACTGTCAAACTTGCGCCACTTCAACCGAAGGGATGATGCGCGGCATGATGCGACGATCAGCGCATGAATTGCGCTCTGAACTGCCGCGGAATGCCACGCGCCATGGAGGAGCTATGCAAGTTTTCCGCTCACTGCTTGCCGTTGCGATGTCCTTACGGATGGCGCGACTTGGTGCCAGCCTCGCCTTTTCGATGTGGGTTGCGCACGTCGGAATTGCCCAGCAGACCACAAATTCGGCCCAGCTTCTTCATCGCAGCCGCAATGATTTGCCAGCCGACAATCTCGACATCGACGAACTGTCATCGGTTACGGGTGAAGCTGCTGAAAGCAACGGTGCTTCCATTGGCATATTGGTGACAGCAAGCGCCGCCGAGCCACTCGACGGCCATTTTATCCCTCGCTACCAAGGCTCACCGTGTCAGACGTGTCCGTCGTGCGATGCATGCAGCGGCAGCTACGACTTGGACGCCATCTGTCAAGACTGCCCGACGCATGGCCTGTATATCTTCGAGGGTTACGATGCCTGGCGCGGACATCCCGACGGCGATTGGGGCAACTGGGGCATCAGTAGCGGCGCGAACTTTGGTACGCGGCTGGGTGCGTTCAGCGATTTGACGGGTATCGGCTTCCAAATCGGCGGCAGCGCAGGCGCATACAACTGGGCAGGCACCGACTACCGCTTCAAGAACAACGATCAAGCCCAACCACAAGGCTTTGTCACCTACGGCTTCTTCCGCAAGGCGAACGACCGTTCGCCCTGGATCGCCGCAGTGGTGCAAGACTGGATGCTCAACGCCAATTACGGCGTGTTTGCCCAGAATCCTACGCTCAGCCAGTGGCGAGTCCAACTCGGCTACGCGACCAGCGCTTGGAACGAAATTGGCGTCTGGGGCGCCTGGCGGTTTCAAGACGATTCGCGCAACGTGCAAGGTTTCGGCAATATCCAGTGGCGATCGATCGACCAGCTCAATGGCTACTGGCATTACAAATGGGCTGAAAATGGCGTCGATACCTGGCTTTGGGTCGGCGTACCCGAGCGGAACCGATTAAGCGGCAACGGCAGTCTGGGCGACTACACCGTTGGAGCATTAGCCAATGCTCCGCTCAACGATCGATTCAGCGTTTATTCAATGGTCGCCTACATGCACCAATCCGGTCGCGCCGGCCCGATCGCTTCCACCGAAGATGCGTGGAATTTCACCGTCGGCATCGCCTTCTACTTTGATTATGCCGCCCGTAGCCGCACCGTTGCCGGCCGCTGCTGGATGCCACAATTGCCCGTGGCCAACAACGGTGTTTTTTTGGTCGATACGAACAGCGTGTACTAATCGAGTAACTGCGGCTTTCCTAGGCTAAAATTCTCTGCAGAGCTCGGTCAGATTTTTGCTCCAAGCCTTCGTCCCAGCGCTTCCGCCACTTTGCGGCAAGTGGCCATCGTATCGCGGAACTGCTGAAGGTTCATCGATTGTCCGCCGTCGGACATGGCTTGTTCAGGACACGGATGAACTTCGACAATTAGGCCGTCGGCGCCGGCGGCAATGCTGGCGGCGCACATCTGGGGGACCAGCCAAGTGTGGCCGGTGCCGTGACTGGGATCGACGATCACCGGCAAATGGGTTTTGCCATGTAAATAGACGACCGTGGCCAGTGGCAGTGTAAAGCGAGTGTGGGTTTCAAACGTGCGGATACCGCGTTCGCAGAGCATGACGCTCGGATTGCCCGCATCGAGAATGTACTCGGCCGCTAGCAGCAGTTCATCGATCGTGGCGCTGGGCCCGCGCTTGAGAAGTACCGCGCGGTCGGTTTTTCCGACTGCTTCGAGTAAGCGGTAGTTTTGCATGTTGCGAGCGCCGATTTGCAGCACATCAGCATAACGGGCGACAAGTTCGACATCTTCGGTCGCAACGACCTCGGTGACAATTGCCAAACCGGTCGTTTCGCGGGCCATTGCCAGCAGCTTGAGTCCTTCTTCTTTCATTCCCTGAAAGCTATAAGGGCTGGTGCGCGGCTTGAATGCACCGCCGCGCAGGGCAGTCGCGCCGGCTGCTTTCACGGCCTTGGCGGTGATTAGAATTTGCTCTTCACTTTCGACCGAGCATGGACCGGCGATCATTCCAATCGAATTATCACCGACGGTGAGGCTGCCGGCTTTGATCGTGGTGGGCTCGGGGTACATTTCGCGGCTGGCCATTTTGTAAGGCGCGAGAATCGGCACGACTTCCGCCACGCCAGGACCGCTTTCAAACTGGTCTTTGAAAGTTTTTCGGTCGTCGCCGACCACCGCGATCACGGTGCGTTCGGTTCCTTTGATGACGTGCGGCTTGAGGCCGAGCTTGTGGACGCGGCCAACAATGTGTTCGACATCGACCTCGGTAGCAGTGGGTTTCATGACGACGATCATGGCTTGTGGATCCTGTGTGGGAGGAAGCGATGAGCAAATAGCGAGGCACTGCTAGCCAATTGCTAAGTGCTAGTTGCTAAAAATAAAAAGCCCCGAGACTCGGCATTCTTGCCAGGTCTCGGGGCTTGGGTTGCCTGTTTGGCGTATCGAGGAACGGTTACAAACCTTCCTCGGCCCCGCAACCTGGCGGGCTAAAGTAAAACCTAAAACCGAAGTGGTTCGCAAACGTACTCATTTCAGAATTGTGGCTTGTCAGTTGGTGAATTGCAAGAGCCGTTTGGAAGACAGAGAGGCAGAAATGAATTCTTCGATCGTTTATTCCAAAGCCGGCACGCATCAACGCCCTGAGTTTGTTCACTGTGATCGATGTTTTGCAGTGACTAAAAGCGCGTCGCTCTACATAGGGCATATCCTCCATAAGAACTGCGCCATCCAAGCAAGGGAAACGGCGAACCCAACCCCACATTCCCACCAGCGGCCGACCCATGAGAAATCCAAACCCAACACCCAGCAACACGCTTCTGTTAGATTGGCTCAGCATAAGCAGCACTTCCCAGCCAGCTTCATGGTCTCGATTGAGAAACAATCACTTAATCTCCGCGGTAAACTGCGCGCTCGCGATCGCGAAACAGAGCACCGCGATGAAAGTTCCCTTAGGTTGAACGACCTCCAAATTCCGCCCATCGGCGCTCCCGTTGCGATTACTTCTCTGCTCGCTGCGAGTTCAAATAGCTTTCAACCTGCCCCTGCATCTGCTGCGGCGCTCGGACGATGAGCGATTTGCTTGGCGCGTCGAAATAGATCACCACGCCCAGTAGTGGGTTAGCCGCCGACGGGCCGAGTTGGGATCGAACTTGATCGGCGAGCGCCTTGCCGGCGGCAACATCGGCAGCCAAATCCTTGACCGGAAAAAATTCGATCTCGCCGTGCTCGACAGCAGCCTCCGGCGTGGTGATTTCGATCGTCGTAGCATTTACGACACGCCAGCTAAGTCCCATCGGCGTAAGTAGGTCGTCGAACAGCATTGCGAGAGACTTGCCGTTGGACACTGCCGAGCAATGGCTTTCGATTGAAGTTTCCGCATCGGTCAGCGCGGCGTGATCGACGAGGATGGCGGCCTTGGTCGCGTGCCGCAGCCACTCGACGACTCCGGCGAGCGGCTGAGGCGTACTGAAATTCGCCTTCATCGGCCGCTTGAGCAAGCCGTTGGCCTTCGCATGGCGAGTCGTCAGCAAAAACGTCGCCGGATCATATCTGCTTTTGATCGGCAGACCGCGGGCGACTCGTAGCTTTTCGCAGAAGACCAGCAGCTTATATTGGATCGCGGGGGTTTGATCGACGACAATTTTTCCACTCCCAGCGGTCATACTGGATTTGCCGCCGTTTTGCTGCCAAGATTGCGGCGTGATCAATTGGCAAATTACGTTGGCCAACTCCGCGAGTGAAGCATCGTCGCCTGCCAAATCATCGACGGTGTATGGCACTTGCCGCGGCGTTTCGACCTGCGGCCGGCCGACGACAATCACGCCGCGGCCGATATCGTAGCCCAGTCCTTTCGGCCCGAGCGCAGCGTCCAAGACTTCAGCCAGTGTCTTGTAGTTCAATTGCAAAGTGATAGGCTCGGTCGGTGTGTGGCCCAGTTGTTCCAGCGCGTCGAGATCGAAAGAGATCGGTACCGCGCTCAAGTTACTCAGCAGTTCGAGAAACTGGTTCAGAGGCAGATTACGCACCTCGATCCCGCGAACTGAATCGGCCAACCGCGCTTCGAGACTGATTTGCCGCGGCGGAACGCGTTGCAACGTCGGCATTGGCGGAACGCTGGCCGTTGAGGCTGAATGGCCTGGCGAAGTTTCCAATACCGTGGAGACTACGGAAGCGGGCTCCGCATTTGCGATGTCAGCGGTTCCCGCTGACGCAGGTTCAGATGGAACATTTGGGCTCGAAGATGGTGCGACGGCCGGTGTACTCATTGCCGCGGGCGATTGAGCGACGGAGGATTTATCCGGCGCAGCTTCGTTGGCTGGTTGCGGGTTGTCGGTAGGAGATTTGGCAGCCGGCAAATTGAAACCGTTTGCAGCGTCGCTTGGATGTGTCGAATCGGCGTCGGGATTCGGCGTATCCGCTACCATCGTGGCATCCGATGGCAGTTGCCTTGGCTGAGGCGCCGATTCAACGATCGGCTGATTTGGCCGCGATCCGTCAACGCCTATTGGCGCGGCTTCAGGCGATTGCAATAGCAGTCGCAAAACGAACAACACGACTCCAATCGCAACCGTCGCCGCCGCGCCAGGTAAGAACCAACGCGGCCAAGCATCCACGGTCTGCTGCGATTCAGCGGCTAGTTGGTCGCCACGAATCGGATCATTGATTTCGCCAGCAACTTGCACCGCGGCAGCTTGCACATCAACCGAGTTGGGAATCGAAGCGAGTGTAGGCTTTCCAACGCTGGCAGCCATCGTCTCGCTTCGGCTTGCGCCTGTGTTCGCTTCGAGCCCATTCGACAAAACCACTTCGGGCGGCGTCGCACTCGACGGCGGATCTTTCCAAGCCGCTCCCTTCGGCAATGCCAATGAATTGCTGACGATGTTTGCGACGGCACTCGTCGGTGTCGCCGATGGCGGTGGAGTATGGCTTGGCTTGGGAGAAACGAACGTCGATGCGGAGAACAACATCGGGGCACCCGCGCTGACAGCCGATGGCGCTGCATCGAGCGACCACCCTGGCGGCGCTTCGATCAGCACCATGCTGCCGCACTTGGGACACCCGAGAATTTGCCCCACGGCTTCTGGGCTGGTCACCCGAAGGCTGCGCCGGCAAGTCGTACATTGGATGGTAAAGGGCTGCACCAGCTGGGCCTCTTCCGAGAATGGTATCTAGTGCATCATTGATGTCCGCTGTCGATAGTCAATTGGAGAAATTGGCAGCCACAACTGACCACAGACAAACAACCAACAATCTACCGTCATTTTTCCGGTAACGCGAGTTCCGCCGGTAGTTTGTCACCTCGCTTGGCCACTGCGGAACGGGTGGTGATGAAGAGCATTTCCTCACCCCCAGGCACCTTGGGCTTAATGACATATACCAGTTTACCGTCTGGATTCGCTTTCAGCATGATGTTTCGCAGGATTTCGTCGGCCGGCTTGTCTTGCTCGCTCAGGCCGAACGATTGGTTCTTCGTAATCCCTTCCAGTTGCAAATCTCCACCGAGGATTTCAATTTTCACCTCCACATCGTCGGCTAGCATTACCAAGGCCTTTTCCAGAGTATCGCGGGCAAAATTGAGCGAGGTTTTACGTTTCAGTCGCTCGGCAACCGACTGCGAAGGTGGGGTCGAGCCGCCGCTGGCTGAGTTGGCGGCACGGTTGACGGCTGCCGGCTCGCTTGCTTCGGCGAAGGCCAATTCTGCACCTAACGCCAAATTATGGGCAGCAGCAGCGGGCAGATAGCAGCGCAAGACCGTTTCACCGTCGTCGATGCCGACCCGAGTGAATTCCTTGAGTAGTTCAATCATTTGCGGAAATCGCATGAGAACATAAGCACCATAGGGATGGGGTTGCAGTCCGGCGATCAATCGCTCGATCGCTTCGGGCAGGTTTGCCGTCCGCGCTCTGATGCGATCCGCGGCAACATTTGCGGCGGTGCCGGCCGCGTTTAGCACCCGCAATTCAAGAAACAAATTGTCGCCGGCGAAATGCAAGCTGAGATTCGCTCCGCGGCTGTCGACGCCGACGAACTCGTGAGCCGGCCGGGCAAGACTTTGCAATTCGCCGCTGAGAAACGTGGACTGCGAACCGAAAGCGACCTCCGGAACGACCAACAGCGTCGCCAACCGCTGCTCGTCGGTTCCTGTCAGCAACTTTGCCAGTTCCAAGCGAACCGGCGACGTAGAACCGTTCAACTTGATGACGTCTTTAATCTGGGCAGCCGGGCCGACGACAAGCGTCTTCTGTTCAAATTTCGCCGGGAAAAAAGCCGAACCGATTGGCGTTGGATAAACCTTCTCGCCAGCTTCGTCGACCCCTTGTGGGTTGCCCCATTTCGCTGTCAGCAAGTCGCGATGCGGCTTGGCAAATCGAACGACAAACATCGGCACGAGTGGCCAACCGCCAGCGCCGGTCGAATCGGCCGTCAGCGGATCGACCCACGCGATCGTCAAACGTTCGATCTCGCCAAGCGGACCGACTACTGATTCAAGTTCTTTTCGCGCTGCTTCTCCGCGCGGTCCTAGCGCGGTCAGCAGCTTTTCGCCTTCGGGGTGCTTCAGCAATTCGGAGGGCCGCACGAATAGCAGCGATTGCGCAGCAGGGGCGATATACTCAAGCTTCGGCGGCGATCCGTGAGTGGGAGATTCCCAAAGCGTAGCACCGTCGTCGGCGACGATGGCGATTTCGTCGCTCTGGGCACCTGATGCACCGACATGCCGAGCAGCGTTGTCGCTTTGGCCGTCGAGCGAATCGTCTTTGATCGCCGATAAATCGTCGGACGGCGGAGTTGCCGCTGTTGGAAGGCTTTCACTTTTTGGGTCTGAATTGCTCACTTGCGTCGATATGAAAAAAACTGTTCCAGCGGCGAGGCCTAACGCGATCATTCCGCCGACAAATTTCAGCAACCTTCGACGCTGTTGCTTACGCTTCTCGACGACTCGCTGCGACACATTTGCTGCCGAATCTGCGCCTTCGACGGAAAGCGGAAAAGCTAAATCCATCGCTGTCGCAGATCCGCTGGCAGGGTGATCGGCAAGGTCAAATTCAAACGCTGGTTCGGACGGCGGCGCAGCGCTGGTGGCCATGACGGCCAGGAAATCAGACTGGGGCAAGGTGATCGACGCCGCAGCGATTGGCGCGGCGGCAGACGTTTGAACCACCGGCTCGTGAATCAACGGCATTTCCGCCGGGTCGATCGGCGATGGAGCAACATCGATCGAGATCGGCGGCGATTCCACCTGCGGCAAGGTAGGTACGATCGGCTGCTGTCCGAGCCAAACATCATATTTTTCCTGCGTCGGCGCAACTGGCGAAGCAGGCCACGCCAATTGGGCCGGCTCGAACTGCTCTAGAATTCCCGCGAGCGCGTCGACGACAAGTTGCGGATGCTGAAAGCGCAAAACCGGATTCTTCGCTGTCATCGATGCCAGCACGTGCGACACGAGCGGTGGCACTCTGAGCGATTCGAGCGACGGGAATGCCTCGGCGACATGGCTCCGCAGTTTTGTTGCGACATCGCCCCTGGAGAAGGGAGGACAGCCGGCGATCAATTGAAACAGCATACAACCGAGCGCATAAATGTCGGTCGAGGCGCTTGGGGCTTGGCCGTCCCGCACCAATTCAGGCGCAAGAAAATCTGCGATGATAGCAATTCGATTTGGATCGGTGGATGCAATGTTGATTGGCCTAGGCAGTGCCAACGGATCGCGCGCCAGTGGCGGCAGCAAAAGCTTTGCGTTTTCTTGGCGGTCAAGCCAGATATTCGCCGGACGTACTTCGCCATGCAGTTGGCCCACTTCGAGCAGTTTTATCAGGCCGAGGGCTACTTGTCGAACAATTCGGCATGCCACGGGCCAGTTCATTCCACCGCCAGCCAACTGTGCGTCGACACTTTGGCCGCGCAGGTATTCCACGACGGCAAATTTGTACGAGCCGGTGTCGCACAGTTGAAACACGCGGCAGATATTTGGATGAACCGCGCGCGACAGGACCGCCATTTGCTGCACGATGATGGACCACATGTGCGGATTCTGAGTGGCCGCGCCGGTAAAGAACGACAGGACCACTTGTTGTCGCGTCGCGGGATGAATTGCTTTGAACGCCCCTTTGAACGGCCCGCCGTGGCGATCGTAGACCACGTATTCGCCAAAACGAAACGGCCCCGGCCGACCGGCCATCAGCACTTTTGCCTGATAACGACTGACAACCCCGTTGGCCACTAGCCACTCCGAAAGCGTCAGCGAATTGCCCTGTGTCTCGGCTCCTTTCACCGTCGCGAACTTTTCTTTAATCGGACGCAATTGCTCGACCGTCGCCAGCCGGCTTTCGATGAGTAACTTCCAGAATTCGGCAACCGAGACGGGCATGGAGCGTAAATGCAGGATGAACGAGGATTGATGGAAGATGAACCCTTTCTCGAAGCAGGAGCTAAAGCCGCCGAATCGCAAATCGCCGGCGAAAAGATACTCCTCCTAATGCGAGAACCATCGTTAGTTGATCCAGATTCTCTAGTTTAATCCGCGAAGCAGTGGCCTGGCAAAGGCCGTTTCGAAGTTGGCCGTTCGATGCGCGATGCTCGATTTTTCCAGTCTCGAGCATCCAGAATCGAACATCCCGCCGACTTAACCTTTCCTAGCAATCGTGTTATTGTAACCGCTTCTCTCAATTTACCTCGGAGTACGCGCCGTGAAACTCCTTGTCCACGAAATTCAACTGCCGCTTCGGCATACGTTCACCATTACGCACGGCTCGACCAACGTACAACACAACTTGATCGTCGAACTGCGCGAAGGAGACATCAGCGGCTACGGCGAAGCGGCCACGGTAAACGACTACTACGCGGTTACGTCGGATAGCATGAAACAGGCGCTCGATGCGGTTCGCTCGACCGTTGAGAATGATGAACTGGACGACCCGACCAAACTCTGGGATCGGACTTTTCCCAAACTAAAAAACAATCGGTTCGCACTATGCGCGCTCGATGAGGCCGCACACGACCTATGGGGAAAAATCCGCGGCGCGCCGGTTTGGAAGCTATGGGGGCTGAGCATCGACAATATTCCGATGAGCGACTATACGATCGGCATCGACTCGATCGACAAGATGGTGGAAAAGCTCAGAGAGTTCGACGGCTGGCCGATTTACAAGATCAAGCTCGGCACCGATCACGATTTGGAAATCGTGCGGACGTTGCGCAAACACAGCGATGCCGTTTTTCGAGTCGATGCGAACACGGGTTGGACGGCTGATCAGACAATCGAGTATTCCCAAGAGTTGAAAAAGCTCGGCGTCGAATTCATCGAGCAGCCGCTACCGGCTGATCGATGGGATGATCACAAGCGTGTCTTTCGCGAATCGGCGCTGCCGATCATTGCCGACGAGAGTTGCATTATCGAGGAAGATGTCGATCGCTGCGTCGGCTATTTTCACGGCATCAATGTCAAGCTAACGAAAGCCGGAGGTATGACGCCCGCGAAGCGAATGATTGAGAAAGCGCGACAGAACAACCTGCAAGTGATGATTGGCTGCATGACCGAGTCGAGCGTCGGCATTTCCGCGATCGCTCAGCTTTTGCCGTTGTTGGATTATGTCGACATGGATGGCATCATACTGATTGCCAAAGACGTGGCGACGGGGGTTAAGCTCCACAAAGGGCGGCCGATGATGCCGAGTGTGAACGGCAACGGCGTCACATGGTTGGGTTCCATGAGCGAATTTCGCGAAGGATAGCCTCGCACAGTCGCGCAAGGCGCAGAGTAGCAGACGGATGTTTGGTTTCGCTGTTGAATTTTTCCTTTACGACTTTGCACGCGGCATCATTCAATCTCGTGGTTTCTTCAATGAAAAACTGCATTCTGGCAGTCGTGCTTGTTTCGATCGCTTGGTGCTGCGCCATCGCCGACGATGCTCCATCGGGCCGCTGGTCCGAACAGAGGGCCAACGAATGGTTCGCCAAACAACCCTGGCTCGTCGGCTGCAACTATATACCGAGCAGCGCGATCAATCAGCTCGAAATGTGGCAGGTCGAGACGTTTGATTTGAAAACAATCGACCGTGAACTGGGTTGGGCCGAATCGTTGGGGTTTACCAGCATTCGGGTATTTCTGCATCACTTGCCGTGGGAACAAGATTCCCTGGGGTTCTTACAGCGCATCGAGCAGTTTCTCGCAGTTGCCGACAAGCACAAGATCGGCGTGATGTTGGTCGTGTTCGATGCGGTGTGGGATCCAAATCCGAAGCCTGGCAAACAACACGCGCCGCGGCCGCACGTGCACAATTCGGGCTGGGTGCAAAGTCCGGGAGCAGATGTTTTGAGTGATCCGGTAAAGCTCGACGCGCTCAAGCCTTATGTGCAGGGTGTGGTCGGTGAGTTCAAAGATGATCGCCGTGTGCAAGTCTGGGATCTGTTTAATGAGCCCGACAATCCCAACACAAATTCTTACGGGAAGCAGGAACTACCCAACAAAGCCGAAGCCGCCCGGCAATTGCTTGAAAAGACCTTCGCCTGGGCCCGCGAAGTTCGTCCTTCACAGCCACTAACTTCGGGCATCTGGCGCGATTTTGGCGGCTTCAGGGAAAGCCCGCCCATTTTCCAGTCGATGCTAACCAACTCCGATGTGATCAGTTTTCACAATTATAGTCGTGTGGAAAACGTGAAGCAGGAGGTCGAAGCGATCAAGCAAAAATTCAATCGCCCGGTGATTTGCACCGAATACATGGCCCGGCCTCTCGGTAGCACTTTCGACCCCGTGCTCGGCTACCTCAAATCGCAGCGCATCGGTGCTTATTGCTGGGGTTTCGTCGATGGGAAATCGCAAACGATCTACCCGTGGGAGACTTGGGCGAACACGTACACCGCGAAGCCGGAGACGTGGTTCCACGATATTTTTCACCACGATGGAACGCCGTACTCGAGCAAAGAGGTTGAATATATTCGCCGTACAACTGGCCAATCTTTGTAGTTGATTGTTCGATTGACGTCGCGAATCTCGAATGGGTCTCCGCGTCGAAGCACCGCGATTGCGCACGAATCGTACCGCTGAATTGGGCGTTATTCCCCTGCCGCCAGTCGCATTCTCACCTGGACCTGTCTCCCTTGGCGGATGACCGTCACGGTGATTTCATCGCCCGGTCGGTGGCTATCGACCGCAGATAGAAAATCGTCGGCCTTGGTCGTCGGCTGTTCGTCCACGGCAACGATCATGTCGGCGGCATTGCGATCGACGTTCGTGGTTTCGTAGACGAACACACCTTGCCGCTTGCGCTGCTTCGTGATTTTCACGCCGCGCAGGCCGGCTTGCTCGGCAGGTCCGCCAGGAACCAACGAGACAATCAGTATTCCGCGTTCGGTTTCGGCGACTTTGTGAATACCATGATCGGGGCGGATAACGCGACCGTTGGCGATCAACTCTGGCACAACTCGCGCGATATGGCTCGATGGAATCGCGAACCCCACACCGGTGCTTTGGCCAGTCTTGCTGGCAATGGCGGTGTTCATCCCGATCAGTCGGCCGTGGCTATCGAGTAGCGGGCCGCCAGAGTTGCCGGGATTGATCGCGGCATCGATCTGGATGATCGACTTGATCGAACGATGCGAGTCGCGCGACGGCAAAGTGCGGTTGAGGCTCGAAACAATTCCGGTGGTCATCGTGCGCTCGAAGCTGAATGGATTACCGATCGCAAACACGCGCTGTCCGACTTTTAATTTAGTCGAGTCGCCGAACCGCACCGGAAAGAGTGAATCGGCTGGCGCATCGATCTTGAGTACGCAAACGTCGGTCGTCGCATCGCGACCGACGACGCGGGCCTCGTAGTCTTTGCCGTCGAACAGCGTGACCTGAATTTCGCGAGCGTTCTCGACGACGTGAAAGTTCGTGAGAACGTGCCCTTGCTTGTCGAGCACCGAGCCGGAGCCAGCGCCTTCTTGCACCATGTCAACCAGAAACAATGACGCCGCCGCGACTTCGGTCTTGATGTTCACGACGCTGCGATTGCACGTTTCATAAACCGCGACGTTGATCCGCTCTTCGGACGTCAGCTCGTCCACGCCATCGGGTATATGGGCCGGACCGATCGGTCGCGGCACCGGTTCGGTTTCTTGGCTGCGGTCGCCCGGTACAAGCCGCACAGTTGGGCCGGGAACTGCGTTGGGATTGACAACCCGAAACGCTTCTTGAGCCTGGGCCTCGCGGCCGTGATTGGGCGTATTGCACCAGATCATGGCGGCGATCGCGCCAAAAGCCGCCGACATAAGACTTAACAGCAATTTCGAGCTGGGTATACGCATGGCCGATTCGTCGTAATTGGGGCAAGGGGGAGCTTCCGCAGGCAGATACACTACGCAATTATTCCAGCTTGGTGGAGGGCAAAGTCAAGCGTTACGAAAGTTGTAGGCGGATAGCAGGTTAGGAATCATCATTCGCTGAGTGAAAAAAATCGTAATGCAACGCTGAAATCAAGCTGGATACGCGTAACCGACGATCGGCATCCTGCCGGAAATCTTGACCCGCTCAGATCTGGAGAGGATGAATCGGTATAATCGACTGGGAAAAATGGGGAATTTTCGTTAGCGTAAAGCCTGCTGAGTCAGTACAATAGGCTTATTCGCCCAGGTGGGCCCGCTAGGGGTACGCACCAGGCGCCGAATTTTACCAAAAAGCGTGCGCTGGATTGTCGCTCCCGGAACACGACGCAGCTCATGCATTGCCTTTTCTGTGGGTGGAGCACCTAGTCATGTCACGGACCCATTACAAGTTGTTAATCTTCACGCTGGCGGTATTTGCGGCGGTGCCATTGCCGATCGCCAGTTCTTGCTTGGCCGTGGCCGCACCGCCAACAGCTAAACCGAAGGTCGAAACTTCTGTCTTCGATGCGTATACGAGCGACAAGGGGTCGTATTTTGCGATCAGTCTTACGCCCAGTGCAAAACTGCCGCGCTCCGGCACCGCTGAAGTCGTTGTACTCATGGATACTTCCGCCAGCCAAGTCGGGCCGTATCGCGAAAAAGCCATCGAGTCGCTCCAGGGGTTGCTCACGATGATGGGAGACAAAGATCGCGTGAACTTGATGGCGGTCGATTTGAATGCGGTTCCGATGAGCAATGGATTTGTAGCGCCCAATGGCCCTGAGATGAAGGCAGCCTTAGAGAAGCTTCATCGCCGCGTACCGCTGGGCTCGACCGACATGGAAGCCGCACTTGAAGCCGGTCATAATGCGTTCCAGGATCAAGCGGATCAAGCTGCCACGCCGCGAACGGTGGTGTATATCGGCGATGGCATGAGCAATGCCAACCTCACGGGTAGCGATGCGGTCGGACTGATCAATAACTTCATTAAGGGCCACATTTCGATCAGCAGCTTCGCGGTTGGGCCGGCAATCAACACGGTCATATTGGCAGCGCTGGCCAATCAAACCGGCGGCGTTGTGATCGTCGATGGAGATCGTCTCGAAGGAGCTGATATAGGCTCGCAGTTGGCTCAGGCTTCGCATGGCCCGGTCATCTGGCCAACCGGCCGCAACTTGCCCGAAACATTCGGGGAGGTGTATCCATCGAAGACACCACCATTGCGACTCGATCGTGACGCGGTTTTAATCGGCAAAGGGGTGGTCGAAGGCGCATTTGAAGTTGCGATTTTCGGCGAGTCCGCGGGCAAGCCAGTCGAATTGAATTGGAAAGTCGCGGCGAAAATGGCCGACGACGAAAACGCGTATTTGGCGCTGCTCGTCGAGGCCGCCAAGGCCGATGGCGGATACAGCCTGCCGACCCTTGGTCGCGAAGGGTTGCTGGAAGCAAAGCGAGTGCTCGACGAAAATGCCAACGCGCTCGCTCAATTGAGCCGCCAAGCCGCGGCTGCAGGAGACAAGCACCAGGCGAAGCGACTGGCTGATGAATCGCTGCGTCGAGATCCCAACAACTCCAATGCCCTGATTTTGAAGGGCGCGCTCGACGACGAAAAGGTGATACCGGCACAGGCAGATATTTCACCGCCTCAATCCGGCATTGAAAGCACCAGTGCTGCTTCGGCCGATCAGAGCGAAGGAGACCTGCTCAAGGAATTCGAGCAGCAGCAGCGCGTGCAAGCGCAAAAAATCATGACCGAAGCAACCGTCGAGATGAACCACTTGCGCAGCAGAATGCCCGACGATCCGGCTGGCGTGCTGAACGATCTGAAGATCCTGCTGGACAATCTCCGCAACGCTCCGCCGCTGGGCAGCGACGAGCGGGCCGATTTGCTCGACCGCGTAACCGTGATGATCGATCAGGCGCGGCAACGGCGCGATGCCAAGGAAGTCGCCGACGCCGAACGCGAAAAGAACCTTGCCGCGGCCCGCGACTTGATGCGGCTGACCGACAATCTGACCCGCAAAGACGACCGCATCACCGGGCTGGTCGAGCGGTTCAATTCGTTGATGGAGCAAGGCTACCGCGATTTCGATCAGCTCACCAATCCCTCGTTCCGCGCAGCCCACGACGAGGCCGCCG
>JADZDJ010000090.1 GCA_020851115.1 Pirellulales bacterium | reverse complement strand
CAAACATCCGTCCGCATGGTCGTCCATGACCGGTCTCCAAAGCCCGTCGCCAGCTTCCAGTCGCCTCCAAGCGACCAATCCTACTTGCCACTCCGACGGAACATACCACACCCAAACGATTTACGGCTAGGTTTTGATGCGTAAGCCCTGGGGAGGCAGTATTCGGACGTTTCGCCCTTTCTTGTTGTCGATGCCGCTGCACGATCACAGTGCGCTTCCGCCATCGCCAACGGCCGAGTTGATGTTGTTAACTTAACTGCACTTCGGCGGACTGCGGCCGGCCCTATTCGAGCTCGACCCACAGGTGTCTGTCGAATTCACTCTTCAATCCGCTTCGTCCCTTGAGAGTCCAGCGAGAGATCGACGTGGGCTTGCCGTCGGAATCGGTGGCGAAGAACTCCAACTTTTCCGGGACGTACCAGACACCCTGATCGGCGGCCTTAAACTCGACGCGGAGTGAGTCGCCGGAATGTTGGAGAGCGAACCGGCCAGCATCGCCTTCGAGCACGCCGATTCGCTTGCCGTCGACGACCACGTCGACGGTACCCGGCATGCCGACGTGTTCGCCCACGACCTCCAGTACGCACGGATCGGCTGTCTGCAAGCCGCCGGCCAGAGGCGGTTGGGCGGCGGCCGCATCACCTTCCTTGATCGCGGCCCGCGCTTGGTCGATCACTTTCTTCCGGGTCTGGGCGATCATGGCTGCGTCGACGGTTTTGAGCGTCGGTTCCTGGCCCTTGCCGGCGACCACCATGGAAGCGGTTCCATGGTGGTCGGCAACGATAGTCGCCAGTCCACCTGTCATGTTCATGGTCGCTCGATAAGGGGGACGGTCGGCCGAATAGACGTGCGCCCAGGCCAGGTCTTTCGCATCAGCGGTTCGGATGGTGATCGTAACGGGCGCCGAGATACGCGACTTGCGTGAAAGAAACCGCAGCCGCGACGTGACGGGCGCTACGTAATGCCCTTGGCCGTTGACGAATAGATTCACGTCATTGGCGCCGTCGACCTCGACACAGTGGGGCTCGAGCACCTGCCGCTTGCCGAGCAGCTGGTCGAACAGCGGGGTGTAGATCTCGAGCATGCCGGCGGCGTGTGGGTTCGGCTGTTGCTGTGAGATTGGGAATTCGTGCGCGATCATGTGCGGAAAGACTGCCCATTGGAGCCGACGTTTCAGCTGCGCTTCAAAACGCAGCAGGTCTCCTGGGTAGTCGACTCGCTGATTCCACGCCGACACGGGTCGATACGGGCTTAGGTAGCCCAACGCCAAAACCGGATCGCCTTCGTGACAAATGCCGTCACCGTCCTTCTGAATCTCAACTCTCAAAACCTGGTTGAGGTAAACGCGCTTTCCGGCCTCGTGCGCCAAGCGGCATACTTCGCAAACCGCCTCACGGACCGGTACCGCCATGTTTTCGACGGGCTGATCTCCGACCATCGACAAGCCGTCGGAGTGGCCGTAGTCCAAGTGGCCGACCCAGTCCAGGCGATCGATGATAAACCCCTGGATTCCTGGAAGTCGCTGGAGGTGGCGGTGGATTTGCTCTTCGAGGAACGGCCAAAAAGCATAATTCCGCCCCGGATTCATGACCAAGGCGTTTTCCCACGTGGGGACATTTTGCTGCTTATCGTCCTTCATCGCGGCGTTGGCGAAGACGCCGTTCAATCGGGCATTGGCGGCATCTTGCGTTCCGTTCTGGCCGCCGAATCCGCCATACTCAGTGACGTTGAAATAGGCGAATGTGCCGATCCCGTGCGCGTCCATCTCTTTGATAAAGGCATTGATTTCTTTGTCACTCATCTTCTTGCCCAATCGCCACCAGCGAGCATAAGTGTAGGGATACCACACTTGATCTTCCGGAAGGTATTCACCCAGATGAGTGAACCAAAAGCTCGACCATAGGTAGCGGACATCCTGCCGCGCCAATTCATTGAAATTCGGATGATCGTGAATATGGTGGTAATAGAACGTGCCTTCGTGAGGCCCACGCGGCATGGTGGGCTGGAAGTACGCAGGAAATAGCGCGGCGTAGTTTTTTAGAGCCGCCCGGCAGTCCGCGCGATGCCCGAAGAACAAGATGCTCACGTCGGAGCTTTGCTTTCCGCCCATGCCGCGATTGGCCAAAGTGACACGAAGCACTTTCTTGCCCTTCCATTCCACTTGCATGTGGGGAATGTTTTCGTTCGCTGGTAAGGCGATCGTTAGCGCGGCATCGGATTTCGTATCCATTACACTCACCAGAGGCATCACGTTGACGGCCTCGTCCTCCCATCGAAAACCCCCGTATTGCGGCAAGCGGTAGGTTGGCCTGGCCGAGATGTCGATGACGCCGCGTTGAGTCGGAGTGAATACGTAGTCCGCGCCGCTCATCACGGGAATATCAATCGTGAGCACGTGCTCAACGCGCGGAATATCGCCGATGAACGAAAGGTGCCACTCGATGGCGTTCGGGAGACGAGTCCAGCGCTGCGTCAAAGCCAAACCAAGGTCGGCCAGTGAGCCGGTGAACTGGATCGACCCATCTTCGCTGCTGCGGTGGTTCTCACGGCTGGTGGCGGACGATTCGTTGCCCGTCGACACGTTGCGGACGGTCAGTTCCACCGGCGAGGAAAGCCAGCTTTTTCGCGACACGGCCTGGGACACGATGCTCACGGGCAGGCTGGTGCTCTCGTTGAGCATAATCTTCAAATCGCCGCCCTCGATGGGGACGTCGGCGGCTGACAAGGTGGTGCATAATAGCGTTATTAGACAAAACGTCGTGTTACGCAGCATGTTCATCAATTGCCTCGGAAGTTTGATGGAGCCCAGGGTATGCAAACGAGGATGTCCCGCTCTCAGTTGAAATAGGCTTCAGTCTCCTCAGGACGATTATCAGGCGATTTTGCGTTTGGCGTCAAGGGT
>JADZDJ010000089.1 GCA_020851115.1 Pirellulales bacterium | reverse complement strand
TTCTTCGCCGTGCCGCGATTGCCAATGGCGCACCAGTCCTTGCGCCAAGTGCGATTTACCGACACCGCTCGAGCCGAATAGCACAAGTAAGCGATACGGCGTTTCCGCAGACTGCAAGGCGGTGGAACTTGGCTCGTCGCGCAGCACATCGTGAATCGTATGGGCCACCAGCCTGTTTTCTGGGCCGGCAACGAATGCAGGAAAAGCATGTCGGTTGGCGCTGTGATGCGCAGTCGCATCGGCAGGCGTCAGCATGCGACCAGCGAGCGGAATATCTTCGAGGCAGTCGATCATATCGGTTCCGTCCGCCAAGAAAGTGAGCCCTAGTACCCGCGCGGAGAAGGTGCCGCATTGGTGCAAATTGGGCTTGTTCACTGGTCGCTTCAGCGACCAGTCCGTTAGGGCGCTAATGAGTCCTATAGCGGACACTTTCTTGAGGCGAAAAAGGGAACCCGAATTCTACCCGATTTGGGGTCTTGGCGGGAGCATGCCAGGGCAAAAAAACGGCGACTTTCTATCGTCCGAAACTATTGCAGAGATTGATGATACGTTCAGCCGCCACCTCGACTTCGGGGCGGGTTGTGCCGATGCCGAAGCTGAACCGCAACGAGCCGGACACAACGGCCGGCTGGAAGCCCATTGCGATGTGAACAGGAGAAGGTTCGCTCGAGCCGCTAGCGCAGGCTGAGCCGGTTGAACAGGCGATGCCGGCCTGATCGAGTGCCATGAATAGGGCCTGTCGGTCAAGGCCCTCGAACGAGATGTTCGATGTGTTCGGTAAGCGCGAGGCTGCCAGGCCAATCACTTTGGTTCGGCAGTTTGTGAAGCGTGAGGAACCGTTATCGTTGGTGTTGTTGCCACAAACGAGCGATTCGAAGTAGTCGCGAAGCTCGCCGAGGTGAGCCGCCCACTCCTGGCGATGGGCTTCCCAGAGCTCGAGTGCGGTACGCAGGCCCACGGCGAGTGCGACCGATTCGGTGCCGGGGCGGAGGTCGAATTGTTGGTGCCCGCCGAAAAGTTGTGGCCGGAGTTCGATATCGCGACGGACCACAAGGGCGCCAATGCCGACTGGGCCGCCAAGTTTATGAGCCGCGATGGTCATCGTTGCCGCACCTAGCTCCTGGAAATCAAGCGGCAATTTGCCTGCTGCCTGCGAGGCATCGGTGTGGAGGGGAATGTGTCGTTCGTTGCAGATTGCGGCGAACTCGGCGACAGGCTGAACGACGCCAGTTTCGTTGTTGGCGAGCATCGCTGCGACGACGCGGGTGTCGGATGTAAGTAGCCCCGGCAGGTCGTTCACCTGCAACACGCTGTTGGCGTCGACGCCGAGGCGATCGACTTTGTAGCCGATTCGGGATAGATGTTCGCCGAGAGCGGTGATGCTCGGGTGCTCGATCGCGGAGAGAAGTGCGCGGGGCGCCGGGGGCCGACCATCCGCGACGGATGGTGCCCGCGCCTCGGCTCGCTGTGTTTGATCGAGAAGGGCGCGGATGGCGAGGTTGTTCGATTCGGTGCCGCCGCTGGTGAAGATCACACGGTCGGGCGTTGGACCGGAGGCATTCGCACCGACGAGTTCGGCAATGCGGTCGCGGGCATCTTCCAGCTGGCGACGAGCCGCGCGGCCAAACGAATGCTGGCTGGCTGGGTTCAGAAAGGGTGTCTGCCAGCAAGCGCGCATCGCCTCGATGACCTCCGGTAGGACTGGCGTGCTGGCGTTATGGTCGAGATAGATGGCGTCGGGCATAAGTCCATCATAGGCATTCGGTACGGCTGGGAAAATCATCGGGGAAACAGGGCAGAATCTGCCATTGGGGGCAAAATGCCGGGCGAGTAACATTCTGGGCCCGCAAAACGCCGGAACGTTCTGGAACGCGTTCTGCCAGCGCGTCGCGGCTAAACGCGCGGTATTGGCGGCAGATTGCTTAGGAGACTTCGCATGCCTTCGTTTCAGACGGTTTTTCGAATGGCTGTGATGGCGGCTGTGGTTGCCGTCGTTGTTAAGGGATGGCACCTGTATGGGCCGACGAACGAACAGGTTAAGGCTGCCGTTGCCCAGGGAACCGATGTCGCGCGATCAATTCTTGAACGATGGAAGCAGGAACCGAAGGCGGTTGTTCAGGATCCGCGTCTGGCCGCACCGCGAGCTCAATCGTTAACGTCGCCAACGGTGCCATCAAACACATCGAAAACCGCTGCCCCGCCATTGTTGCCGTTCGCTCAACCTGAACCACCTAAGTTGTTGCCCGAAACAGGCACTGAGTCCAGCAAGATATCTGCAGCACCGTCGACGACGGCAGCAGATCAATCAACTCCGCCGGCTCAATCGGCCAGCAAGGATCGCATGCCAGAACTGATGTCTCGCCTGGCACAACTGGGTGCGGCGGACACCAAAATGGTGCCTTGGGGCGACGGAGGACAGCTGTATCGATTCACTTGTCGCGCACCGTTAACCAATGCGCCGATAATGACGCAGCATTTCGAATCCGTCGCTGCTGAACCAACGCAGGCGGTGGAGCGAGTAGTCGCTAAACTGGAGAAATGGCGGGTCGCGCAGCGAGATGGCGGAACGCTGCGGTAATGGTCCGTGGATTCTACTTTCAGATACTTGAGCCGAGTCGAACCCTCCCCTGGCCCCTCCCTAAAAGGGAGGGGAGGCTGTCGTGGCGAATTTGCATCGAACGTGGCGGCAAAGCGCGTTCTACCAGCGTCGTGGAAGCAGCACGAACGCAGCGGACGCATTAACGGCCTATAGCACGTTGCCGCGAATGTGGAGCCGATTGCTTCTTGGGGGTGGTGCGCAGACGAGGGCGACGGGCGTTGTCCTGGACCGTCGCTGTCGATTGGAGGCGGTATTGTTTTTGGCTCGCGAGCCGCTCTCTTTTCGCAAGCTGGCCCAAATGGCCAATCTGACCGATGCGACCGAGGCCAGAACTTTGCTCGAAAACTTGCGAAGCCGCTACGACGACCGCAACTGTGCGTTCCAGGTGGCCCAAGTGGCGGGTGGTTACCAATTGCTCAGTCGGCGGGAATTTGCCCAGTGGCTGCGGCCACGGAATTCGGTGGAACGCGAGATTCGGCTATCCCCCCCCGCTTTGGAGACGCTATCGGTCGTGGCGTACCGTCAGCCTACTTTGCGGGCCGAGGTCGAAACCATTCGCGGGGTCGCTTGCGGTGAAATCCTGCGGCATTTGATGGACCTTGACTTGCTGCGGATTGTGGGCCGGTCAGACGAGTTGGGGCGACCCCTCCGGTACGGCACGACGAAGCGATTTCTGGAAGTATTCGGTCTATGCAATTTAGACCAGCTGCCTTGGGCGGCCGAATTGCGGCGGCCACCGGCTGCCGACGATACAAGCGGCGGTGCGGCAGCCGATTTTTCCGGTTCCGGCGCTGGCTTGACCGACAGCCTTGAAGCTGCATAGGCTGTGTGTTTTGCAAACCGTGGTAAGATCGTAGTTTCCGTTTGGGGGACGGTGAGTAAGTGAGTAATTGAATAGGCGCCGCGTGTTCGATTCGGCCGCTGGCCGATTCATCTTCTCGCCTACTCACCCCACGTTCGTCGTCGCGCTCGGGCGACCAAACGGTCAACGATCGAAGTATTTGGAGATACCAACGATGAGTCTGGAAGAATTGCGTGCCGTTGCCCTGTTGGAACGCCAGCTCAAAGCTGCGCGGAACAAGGAAGACGAGGGCGAAGAGGAAGAAGAAGGCGACGACGAAGAGCTCGAAGATGAAGAGTTTGAGGACGACGACGAACTCGAGGACGACGACGAACTCGAAGATGAAGACTTCGACGACGATGACGACGACGAAGAGTTCGAGGACGAAGAAGAGCTCGAAGATGAAGACTTCGACGACGATGATGAAGAATGGGAAGAAGTCGAAGACGATGAACTCGAAGATGGCGAGGAAGACGACCTCGACGACGACGAAGAAGATGAGGACGAAGAGGACGACGAATACGAGTATGAATGCGAGGATGAGGACGACGAGTAAGCGTCCTTAAGAACGAGATTGAATGACCAATGACCAAGTCACAATGACCAACCCAGGAGTGCAATCGTCCTGGCTGGCCATTGGCGCCTGATCCTTGGTCATTTTTATGCGCTCGCAATGGCGCGCGTCGCGGCGGGCGAACCGGCCGCGCGCTAATCATCCTTGTCTTTGAGCTGGAACAGCCGTTGAAGGGCGTCGAGTAGCGTGTGGAAGGAGCCGTGGCGGGATTCATCGCGCAGTGACTCGAGCGGCGGGTGGAGCATTTTTGCCAGCAACCGATCGGCGAATTGTTGAATTTCGCGGCGTGCGCGGTCGTCGAGGTCTGGCAGCCGGCTGTAAAGCCTCTCGAGTTCAGCGGCTTGCGCGATTTGCAGGCCTTGGCGCAGCCGGGCAATGACGGGGCCCGATGCGCGGTGGCGTGTATCAGCGAGAAAATCGCGCATTTCCTCCTCGACGATTCGCTCGGCCGTGGGCAGTGCACCGGCGCGGGCCCTGCGATTTTGCTCGCAGGCCTCGGCAAGATCATCTACCCCGTACAGGTAGACTCCGATCTCATCGCCGATGGCTGGTTCGAAATCGCGAGGCACGGCGAGATCCAGCACAAACAGCGGCCGCTGGTAACGACCCGCAGCAACCCGTTGCCGAAAATCGGCAAGTGTTACGATGTGATGCTCGGCTCCGGTGGTGCTGACGACGAGATCCGCGGCCACTAGCTCGGAGTGGAGTTCGTTCCACGGCGCCGGGCGGCCTTGCCATTCACCAGCCAGTCGCTGGGCGCGGGAAAAATCGCGGTTGAGCACGACGATGCGGCGTGCGCCGGCATCGCTGAGGTATTGTAGAGTTTCCTGGGCCATTTCGCCGGCGCCGATGACGAGGACGCGCTTATCGTCAAGCCGCTCGAATACCCGGGAGGCGAACTCCGCCACCGCGACGCTGGGAATGCTCACGCGATGGCGGTGCAGATCGGTTTCATTGGCCACGCGGCGGGCCACGCGAATCGCGGCCTGGAAGCAGCCGTGTGTCACGGGGCCGGCGCTGCCGATACGACTGGCGAGTTCGTATGCCCGCTTCACTTGCGAGAGAATCTGTGCTTCACCGACGACCATGCTATCGAGGCTCGCCGCGACGCGGAACAAATGGCGGACGACGGCATCACCTTCGAGTGCCGTCAGTTCACGGCGGGCCTCTTCGAACGGAAAATTGTGGAAATCAGTGATGAAGTGGGTCAGGGCCGGTGGCGCCAAGTCGGCCTGCGGGTCGGCGGCGGCGGCATAGAACTCGACGCGATTGCAGGTGGAAATCAGTACTGCCTCTTGTGCGGGGCGAATCACACGCCAAGCGGCGAGCGCATCAGTTGTTTGCTCCGGTGTGAACGCCAACCGCTCGCGAACCGCCAGGCTGGAACGCTGGTGGCTGCAGCCGACCATCGCGATGCGAACGGAAGAGTTCATGACAACGATTGCGGATTGCGGACGGCGGATTTCGGATCGGAGTTTGAATGCGATCCGTAATCCACAATCCGCGATTCACCGTCTAGAGTTCGGGACTTTGATGCAGTTGGTCCTGCAAGGGCGTGCAGATTTGTGAACAGCGCAAATGAAACCAGGGTCATGATTAGAAATATGAACGATGCAAGTGTTAAGTAGGCTACTTTGCCGCCGCGCGCGGCAGGGTAGGAGAGGCGGAAAATCTCGGCAACGATGAGCCAAACGAGCATGGCGGCCAGGCTGATCACAACGGGGTCGGTCCAGAGTGCATACTTCAAATCGCCCCGATGGCTCGTGAGCGCCATCGCCAGACCCGAGGCAAAGCCGAACGCGATGAGGGCCGTCGAAATTCCAAGTGCGCGGCTGTTCACGCGCTCAAGCCACTCGAGGCTGGGGAGGCGTAAGCGATTGGCTGGCGAGCGCGCATGCTTTAGGGCGTAGTCTTGCAGCAGATACATTAACCCAGCCAGGAAACCAATGCTGACGGCCGTCGTGCCCAAAAGCAGCGCCGTGCCGTGGAGCATTCCCCAGAGGTAAAACGATTCCTCCGTGGCCAGCGGCGATGTGCTTGCGAGTTTCGAGCTTAGGATGAGGCCCAAGACGATGGGGATAAGTGCTAATCCAGTGGGTGTGCGGGGCAAGTAAAAGATTGCGGCAAAATAGACAATCGCCAGAACGAGAGCGGCCCAAAGGAGCCAGTCGGCGGTAGATATCGGCAAAGCGTTCGCAGCGGTGGAATTGTTGTACAAAAACAGGGTGTGCGCTAGCAGCCCAGCTGCCGTCGCGATGATGAGCGGCAGCCGCGCCCAAGCGGCCTTGCGCCGGAGGCGAACGACCTCCAGCGTAAATGCAACGCCGTAGCTGGCGGCAAAGCAGAGGATGGAAATACCAGTGAGCATGGAAGTAGCAAAAATAGGAGAAGGGGAGAGGGGGAGACTCAGTGGCGGCGCTACATTCGATTCTCCCCCTCTCCCCCTCTGGTTTGTCATTCACCGTCGAGGCCGTACTGTTTTAATTTTTTGTGCAGTGTATTGCGGTTGATGCCGAGGCGGCTGGCCGCCTTGATCTGCACGCCGTCGCACTCATGTAGCACCTGGGAGATTACTTCACGCTCCACACGATCGACAATGCGACCGTGGATATCGCCCGCTTCTTCGCCCGCTTCGCCCATGCCAAGATGCACCAGCTCCTCGGCGAGGGCGTCGAAATCGAGCGCGACGCCGATGGCACGGGGCGTGCGGCCCGTCGTCACCGCGGACGGCAGCAGGTCGAGCGTGAACTCATCGCCGGACGCCATCACGACGGCCCGTTCGACGTAGTTCTGCAGCTCGCGCACGTTGCCGGGCCAAGTGTACTGCTGCAGCGCGGCGAGTGCTCGCGGGTCGATATGGGCGACATAGCGATCGTTTTGCTCATTGTATAAATCGAGAAAATGAGCGACTAGCTCAGGAATATCCTCGCGGCGATCGCGGAGCGGCGGCAAATGAATGGGCACTACATTGAGCCGATAGTACAGGTCTTCGCGGAAGCGGCCGGCGGCACTTTCCGCCAACAAGTCGCGATTGCTGGCGGCGATGACGCGGGTATCGACGCGGATGGTTTGCGTATCGCCGACGCGTTCGAACTCGCGTTCCTGCAGCGCGCGGAGCAGCTTCACTTGCAAGTGCGGCGTGGTGGAATTGATCTCGTCGAGAAAGATCGTGCCGGTGTGAGCCGCTTCGAAGCGGCCAGTGCGATTGTCGATGGCGCCGGTGAATGCGCCGCGGACGTGACCGAAAAGTTCGCTTTCGAGCAGGCTTTCGCTGAGTGCCCCACAGTTGACGCGCACAAACGGCCGATTGCGGCGTTGGCTCAACTCGTGAATCGCATGGGCGATGAGCTCTTTGCCGGTGCCCGTTTCGCCCAACAGCAGCACCGACGCGCGGCTGCGGGCGACCTGCCGCGTAACGCGGTAGACTTCCATCATCGCGCGGCTGGAGCCGATAATCCCCGGCAGGGGCTCGACCGGCGGGCCGATGTTCGTGGCGGTGCGGGTCATGGGGAGGGCAAGGCTTCAGCGGCGGGAGCGGGGGAGGAAGGTGCGGCGGGGGCCACCGCACGTGGCGTCGAGGGCAGATCAAACAAGGCAGTGCGGCGAAATGTGTAGAAGGAATGATTACCGGACCGCAATGCAGCCAGCCATTTTTTGGCTTGCGCGGCTTGAGCGGCACGCTCCTTCGCAGGGACAGCATCGCGCCCGGCAAGTTTTGTGAGGTTCTCGACAATGCTGGTGACGGCCTCGGGGGTGTGGGGGCGGGGCACCGCGAAGACAAGTGTGTGCTCGGCAGCCAGGCGTTTGGCGTCGTCCAATCGGCCATCGGCGGCCAAGAGCGCGATCGGGATATTTCCCGTAGCCGGGCTGATGCGTAGCTCGTAAAGTGCCTGACGGATATCGGGCATGATCGTGCTCATGTCGATGAAGATCATTTCCAGGTCGGGCATCGCCCGGGCCATATCGACCGCGTCGCGAGCGCGATTGGCCGCCTGTACGGCCAAGCCGTGTGCCGCAAGCTTGCCGGCAAGGTCGCTTGCCGCGGCGATCGTGGGCATCGCCACAACGGCCTGTCGATCGCCCGTGCCGCCGGTAAACCACATGATGGCATCGGGCACACGGCTCGAACCCGGATAGGGCGTCGTTGGGTTGAGCGCCATCATCGCCTGCAGAGCGGCGAACCGCACTCGACGGCTGGGGCTATCGAGTGCCGCCGCAAGGGGCGAGGGCTTTCCGTCAGGAGTCGTCAATACGCTGGCATCACTCGGGTGAGCAATCGCTTGCACGAGCGCTAAGGCGGCGTGCGAGTAATTGCTTCTGAGGGCTTTGGCGAGGGCCTCATTGAGAAGTTGCGGTTCGCCTTGCGCGAGAGTGGCCGAGGCGGGCATATCTGCTGCGCCGCCAGCGAGCCCGGCCGCTTCGAGTCGGAGGACCAATGCTTGTTTGCCGGCCGCGTAGTCGTCGGGTTGTAAGTGTGCCAATTCCGTGGCAAGGCGAGCGATCCAAATCACCTGAGCTTTGTCGGCCGGGAGGCGAACGGCCGAAAGTTTCTTGTTGGCATCGTCCCACTTCCAGAGTTCGACTTGGCCGTCGGCATCAACGGCGAACGGCGGCGTGCCGTGCTGGTAATTCTTGATTGCGGTTCGTAACGCGCGTTCCGCCGACGCGGTGTCGGTCGGTAAGAGCGGAACCGCTTGCGGCACGGCCAGGCACTGCAAAATTGCGGCGACATCGGCCCGCAGGTTGGCATCGTTCGTCGTGAGCATCGCGAGTAGCGGCGCGTTGACGAGCGGATGCATGAGTTCGATCGCTTCGACGAGCGCGGCACGCCGCTGCGGTTCAGTTTCACGAGCGAGCGCTTCGAGCGCCGCCGTAGCGCCGACTGGGCCGGCAGCAGCAAGGTCGTTTCGGGCGATTGTTCGAGCCTCCGGCGATGCTTCCGTTAGCTGCTTGACGAGTGCGGCGATGCGCTCTGGATTATTGGCGGCGGAAGCAGCCGCGGCCATGCAGGCATCGGCGAATGTCGCACCTTCGGGCGCTAATTCCGTAGAGCGTGCCAGGTGCAACATGCTCTGTGACCCGAATTCAGCGACAATCGCGACGCGTTGAACAGCGGTGATTGGTAGCTTCGCAAGGTCGGAAAGAAGGGGCTTGGCGAGATCGGGTCGGCCCAAGTCAATGAGCAAGAGAATCGACTCGACAAAATCGCGCGGCTCTTTTCGCGGCATTTCGAGGGCGGCCCGCACGGCCGGATTGGCTTCCAGCGCAGGCTGCACCGATTCCGCTGCGGGTTCGGCTGGTTTGCCGGCTTGCTGAGGTGCGCCCGCAGCGGGCGGACGCGGCGGCGCAGCCGCAGGCGGCTGCTGAGATCGCGCTGAAGGCGCGACAGCGAACTGCAGCGATACAATCCAACAAAATACAGCAATATATGGATTTCGTGTCATCGAAAGTCATGCGTTCGTGGAGAGTCGCTCGCGCCACAATTCAAGTTGGTGAGCCACTTGTTCGGGATTCGTCGAGCCGTAGCTCGAAAATGTTTCGACAGCACGGTTCGTCCCCAGCACACCAAATACGGAGTCGTCGAGCGAGGAGTGCGTCGCACGAAACTCTTCCAGGGGCAAGTCCGCCAGTGGTACGCCACGCTTCATCGCCGTGGCGACCAGCTTGCCGATGATTTCATGGGCCGTGCGTTGCGGCACCCCTTTAAGAACGAGGTGCTCCATCAGCGTGGTGGCATCGAGATACCCTTCATCGAGGCGAGCTGCGATGCGCGCGCGGTTCAACTCGGCGCCGGCGACGAGTGGGGCGGCGAGCTCCAAACAAGCGGCCACCGTGTCGACGGAGTCGAACAATCGCTGCTTGTCTTCCTGGAGGTCGCGGTTGTAAGCCAGCGGCAGACCCTTAACGAGCACGAGCAGACTCACCAGGTTGCCGACCACGCGGCCGGTGCGACCGCGGATCAACTCCAGCACGTCGGGGTTGATCTTTTGTGGCATGATCGAGGAGCCGGTGCAGAATTCCTGCGGGAGGCGAATAAAACCGAATTCCGTGGTGGACCAGAGGATCCATTCCTCGGCCCAGCCGCTCAGGTGCGTGGCGATCGTTGCCAGCGCGAAGGCGAATTCCAGCACGAAGTCGCGGTCGCTCGAGGCGTCGAGACTGTTGGCGACAATGCCGTCGAATTCGAGTTCCTCGGCCACCATCTGGCGGTCAATCGGGATGCTCGTACCAGCGAGTGCGGCGGAACCGAGCGGAAGCTGGTTAACGCGGGTCCGGCAGTCGGCAAGTCGCTGCCGGTCGCGCTCAAGTTTTTCGATGTAGGCGAGCCAATAGTGGGCGGCCAGCACGGGCTGGGCCCGCTGCATGTGGGTGTAACCGGGCAGGACGACGCCGGCATCGCGTTCCGCGCGGTCAAAAAAGGCCCGCTGCAGAGCTTCGAGCCGGCTCGACATCGCGTCGATTTCATCGCGGACCCAGAGCCGCAGATCGGTCGATACCTGGTCATTGCGGCTGCGACCGGTATGCAGCTTGCGGCCGACATCACCAATCCGGTCGATGAGCGCCCGCTCGATGTTCATGTGAACGTCTTCCAGCTCCTGGCGGAACTGGAACTGGCGGGCGGCGATTTCGTGGCCGATTTGTTCGAGGCCGGTGACGATCTGGTGCCGCTCGTCATCGGTGAGAATCCCCACCTTGGAGAGCATTTGGGCATGGGCGATCGAGCCACGGATGTCGTGAGCGTAGAGCCGGCAGTCGAAGCTCACGCTTTCAGTGAACTTCTCGACGCGGCAGTCGGTCGCCCGGTCAAAAACTCCGCTCCAGGGCTTATCGGCCAAGTCAGGAATCCAGAGGGTGAAAGGCGACGTTAACCTTGAATCGCCAATATAGGTAAATTAAGCAACATGTTTAGCGTAAATATGTTACGGCGAGGTGTCAACGAGCGGGAGAACAGCCGTGCCTAAAAAATAGGCACAATGTGGTGCGGCGTTGATGACTAGGCGAACTGGACGCGACGACCCCCAAAGGCACAAATTGGGCCAGCGGCGTCCTCCCCACGTCTCCTTCCCAGGACATCTGCTATCGCGTAACCAGAGCCAAGATTCCGGGATAACCAACGAATAGAAGACTGGCTCGCGGTAGGATAGGTTCAGCGGGGTCTAGCAGAGCCGCTATTACTGCCCCAGCCAATCTGGAAGGGTGACGCCATGAGCGATTTGTTTCAATCGATAATGAACCTGCAATCCCCGTTCAACATGGTGGTATTGATCGTACTGATCGGCAGCTTGTTTGGACTGTTACGTTTGTTGGTAATCCAAGTTCGGATCTACGCTTCCCATCGGGAAGATTTGCAGCTGAAGCGAGAATTGGTCGAGCGCGGGCTCAGCGCCGAGGAAATCGAGCGGATCGTGCTCGCGAAGTCGCCGAACGAAAAAACCAGCTGCTAGATAGCGGTTTGGGCTACGTGATCGTGTGGTAAGAATTGCCTTGATGGGAGGGATTTAGTGATGCACGCAACGCCCACAAATTTCTGGGAGTGGATTTCACGTGGGGTGGCTGCGGGAGACGTTACGGCGATTGTTATCCTATCGATTTTCGCAATCGTCGGGATCGTCGCGATACTCTCGGTCACGGCATATCGAATCCACAAGAATCGGCTGGATGACACGCTGAAACGCGAACTACTGGATCGCGGCCTGACGGCCGAGGAGATTGCCACGGTTGTCAACGCGGGGCAGCCGAAACGCGGGTTGAAATAGCCTTCGCCGAGGTTCGGGTGTTTTTCGCAGGGATTATTTCTTTTATTTCGGCCCGTGTTCGCATGACAGCGGGTTTTGCCCTTTTTTGTCGAAATACTGTGGCAGAGTTCTATGGTGGGGGCAAGTTTGCGGCCTGGCTGAGCAAGGCCGGCTGCCAAGTTTTTTCTTCAAAGCTATTGAGTTCGGCGGTTGCGTGACTAGAATAGGGCGTAGGTGCAGGAGGCTGTGCGTACAGCCTCGCTGTATTTCTTTATCTCCAACGAAATGGTCAGGAACTAATGGTGATCGTGTGCTGCGGTAAGCGGCACTAACGAATCGTCTCAATCCGGTCGCTATTGTCGCGGCCGTTCATTAGTCCTCGTTGGAAATACACCATGTTCAATCACCGCCTCACGAGGCGGGGCTGTTCGTTGCTGTTTGCGTGCCTGATTGGTACGTTTGCGCAGAATGCCCCCGCCGGAACCATCTCCGGAATGAGCCAGATCGGAGGATGGGTTTACATCGATCGAAATAACGACGGCCAAATAGCATTTTTGGGCGATCCCAATCCCGAGTATGTGCTCGGCGACGTGACGATCAGCCTCTTTTCAAAGGCCAACAACATCGAAACATTTATTGCGTCGATGATCACCGACGCCTATGGCCGGTTCTTATTTCAGCACATAGCGCCAGGGACGTACGTGCTGAAGGAGACACAGCCTGCCGAATACGTCGATGGCAAGGATACCGTCGGATTGTTTCAGGGGCTGAATGGGAATTCGCCCCCGGCGAATCCATCGCCAGGCGTCGCGGGCAATGACCAGATTAGCGATATCGTGCTGCCCGCGAATGTATGGGCCGATTATTACCTCTTCGGCGAGCGCGGACTAAAGGCCGGTTACGTGTCGAAACGGCAGTTGTTGCTAACCTCGGTACCCGGTTTGAATACCGGAGTGCCGGAACCAGCGGCGGTGTTGCTGGCGCTCTTAGGTTTGTGCGGTGCTGGGTGGTGCCGCCGTGGCGGGCGACAATAGCGGCGCCGATTTGAGTGATTTCCAACGACTCAACAGCAAGGGCGTGGTGGAGCAGGATTCCACCACGCCCTTGTTTTATTGTTAATATGCGGAAGTTATACCTCTCGCGGTCAGGGTTAAACGCTTCAGTCGCACCCGCGCGCGGTATCGATGTCCGCAAAACATGTTACCACTGGATTTGCACGCTGGCGTCGAGGCCGTGCGCCACAAGCTGCGACCCGCGGATGCCGATGAACTCTGGCTCCGACCCGCCACCTTGAACGGGCGGCAGATTATTTGGATCGACGGCGAGGTCCGGTGGCAGTTGCGACCCGGCGCGAGCCACATCGCTCCACAGGATCACATTGTAACCGGCGCGGACCGATACGCACCTCGTCACGCAGGCGCCAACGCCCAGCCGGAATTCGGGAATCAGCACGAAATCGGAGTCGCTATAGCGGCCGATGTTGGTGACCGAGGAGGTCAGCAAACCACCTTGATCGACGGTCGTATCGTCGTCCGGTACGGCGACAATCGTCGTGCCGTTGATTCGTACCGTGCGGCGCTGGTTTCCCATCCCGAGTTTGGCCAAGCCATCGACCCACCACCAGCAATGCTTCTTGTAACCTTGCAGGCCCATTTCGGCGCCGTGGAATTCGTTTTCGGCGCGGAAGCGATCTTGCACAAAAAACGTGGTGCCCGGCACGAGCGTGGTCGAGGTATCTTCCAGCACTTCGAGTCGTTCGGTAATGCTCAAATTGCTGTCGTACTTGTAGTAGCGGTAGCCGCTGAGCAGCGAGACGCCAGTGCCGCTGCCCGTGCACGGGTCGCAGCAGCGCCACAAGCAACGGTTCAGCGTGATGCCGGCGCCCTGTAGATTATCATCCGACTTCACTTGCGCGGTGCCGTCCAGTTCGTCGGGCACCGAGACGAGTTCGACGTCTGGTTCTTCGGTATCTGAATTATAGAACGGGCGTCCGACGATGATGGAATCTTGAGGCGAGGTGAAATCGTAATCATCGTCGCCGACGTTGAAGTAGTCGGCGCCGATGCCGCAGGTATGACAGCAATCGAGCCAGAAACCGCCGAAGAAGCGGTACCCAGTGCGCCAGTCGTCGTTGACGTTTTGGTTGCCAGAGATGATCTGAGTCGTGGGTTGTCCGAGCTGGGCAGCCGTTCCTGGGAAGTCATCCACAGGACCAATCGTGACGAGGGGTGGGATGTGGTTACCGTCGAGCTGCCAGCCGAGGTACTCCGCACCGAACCAGCCTGAGCAGCAGCCGGTGCCGCAGCCGCCGCAAGAATCACATGTGTTGCAAGAGTCGCAGGTCATGCAGGTGTCGCAGGTGCCATAGCAATCGGCGCCGCTGTTGCCATCGCAACTGTCGCCATAGCAGCCGCCATCGCCGACAACCATTTCTTCCGCCGCGGCGGAGCCTGCCCGCGCTAACAGGGCGCAGGCGCACAACAAGCCGACCACGGCAGCGCGGCGGGACCGGCTGCCCAAGAAACGCCAAGACATGATTTTCTCCCCCTTGAGTGCGATCGCAAAAAAAGAGTCTGGGATCGGGATCGCGAACGATAAGTTTGCGGCAGGTGGCGGTGGCGCCACTTCTGCCACAAAAACCTATCGGCGAAACCCTAGGGGTTAATCCGTGGAAAGCGAGGGCTAGCAACGCGCCAAAACCGCTCTTCGCGGCTGATTTTGGCAAGGTTTGCCGATGAGGCAGAGAGTCATGCTAGCTAATTGCGGTGGGCCGATGGACGATCATCGCCAACCGATGGTTTTCAACTAGCGTCGTCGACGTCGTGTGAACACCCACGTTTGCACGGCGAATGCGAGCGTTACGGCTACCGTGGGTTCTGGCACGGCAGCTGGCGAATTTGCCGAGCCACTGCCGACCGCATTGCCAAAGCGAGCCCACCAGAAGTCGTAATCGCCAGAGTCGATCGTGCCATTGGAATTGCCGTCGGCGCCGCTGCCAGCGGGCGAGACCGCTAAAGTGAGCGTCTCGCGCCACAGGACGTAATCGGCCGCATCGACGACGCCGTTCAGGTTGTAGTCGCCAGTGGGAGTGGGATTCAGAGGAGCGGGTGCACGTTCGTATGCGAATGCACCACCTGGCTGCGCCGACCAGTCTGTGAAGCGTAGGTCGAGATACGTGTTGTCCGCCACCAAATTAACCACGGCATTGTAGGTCAACAGCCGATTCGGCAGGTCCATCGAACCCTGTCCGCCGTAGGCCGTGACCCAATCGGTGAACGCCAGATTGTTCCAGTTGGTCGCAGCGATGGTCTTGCCAGGGTTGTTCCGTTCGGTGGCCCATCGCGTGCCGCTCGGAGATACTGCATCCGCATACGCGGTTTCAACTTGAATGTTGTAAATCCCTTGGTTCGTGCCGCGCGTCAACCAGACACTGTTCGTGATGCGATCTTGATTGGCCGGCAGGTTCGGATCGGCAAAAAGCGCTTTTGAAAAGCTGTAGTCAAACCCCGACCAAACTGATTGCCCGAAGGCGGAATGTTCTGAATTGAAGGCGAAGGCCGAAAGGAGA
>JADZDJ010000088.1 GCA_020851115.1 Pirellulales bacterium | reverse complement strand
CGGCACCTCCTCCTCCACGACTTCGGCTGTTACTTCATCCATTGCTTGCTCCTATGCTGTTTTTGATTTCCGCTCGGACGGAAGCAGATCGTCGATATGCCCGTCAAGCGGAATTGTTTCGACTTCGATGGGCTGCGTGTCGGTATTCCAGACGACGCGCGACGCCTTGATAAGTCCCGTCACATCCCAAACCGGCCAGCCAGGGAGCATTCGCGTGACGAGTTTATCGGCCTCGCTTTGAAGCGCTTCAAGGTTGGCGTCGCTCTGCTCGGCTTCGTACTTGGCAAACAGGCCCTTGAGTTGTGCCCAGTCGTCAAGCGGCCCGTCAGCGGCAATCTGTGATTGTCTGGTATGTGCCATATCTGTCACTTCCGCTTCGCCTTCGCGGCCTTAGCCAATATCGCTTGTCCGATTATCTCCACAACTTGGGGGACGACCGCGTTTCCGCAAGCTCGGAGAGCTTGCTTGTTGGCAAATCGAGCCAGTCTGCTGGGAGGCCCATCAACTGCGAAACCCAGGCCGCGCTTAAACTTCCATTTGGTTTCTTCATACCATTCGCGCGTGTCCACCTCCGAAGTACGCGAGCAAAAGTCACGCCAAAGATTCCAGCAGCGTCGGCCCAATACCAGCCGCGGGGCTTCCCATTCGTGTTGTGGTTCGCCTGGTCGAGACGGCCAGCGCGCGTAAGTGTTATGTGTCTTGCATTCGGGCTTCCCGCCTGATTGCAATCCTGTGTCGTTGGTGTCGGCCACGACTTCGATCCGCCGTCCGCCGATGTCGGGGTTGCCCATTGCTGCACTTGGCCCAATAGCAGCGGCTCGCGTTCCGTCTTGCCCACCTGCTTGCGGGAATGGAATTGCTGCGATGTCGGAGTCTGCCAGTCCTTGACCTTGCCTGTCAACGTTGCGCGTGGTTTCTCGGAGTTTCCCTTGTCGTTCTGGTACTGACCCGTTTCGTTCGCCCTTGCGGTGGGCCACGACCCAGATTCGCTTGCGCTCCTGCGGGGCTCCGACATCATCGGCACCGATACAAAAACACTGTGTTTCGTAGCCGGAGGCGTGAAGCTCACGCTCGATCCATGCAAGGCCGTGAGGCCTGAGGCTAATGATTCCGCGAGGGTTTTCCGCCAGCACCCACACGGGTTCGACTGCCCGCACCACGGACAGAAAATCAGGCCAGAGCCATCGGTCATCGTTCACGCCCTTTCGCTTCCCTGCGACACTTGCAGGCTGGCATGGAACGCCGCCCGTCACGACATCGACCTTTCCGCGGTACTGCGCGCCACCAATCATTCTGACGTCCTCATGGCATGGCACGCCCGGCCAGTGCTTCGCCAGGACCGCCCGGCAGAACGGGTCGATCTCGCAAAAGGCTACGGTCTTGAAGCCGCCCGTCCGTTCGAGGCCGAGAGAGAAACCGCCGATGCCGCTGAAAAGGTCAAGGGTTTTCAACATCCCTCACCCCTCAATCCCCGCAGCGGCGATTTGGCGGCAATGTCTCGTCTGTCATCCATGAACCACCTCATCACTTGCCCCGCTTCGCCTTCTCTTGCTTGCTGCAATCAGGGCACAAGCCGAGAAAATTCCAGCCTCGCCCGTCGTCAAAAACAATCTCTCGCCATCCTGCGTCCCTCGCAGTCTTGCGGTTGTCCGGCCCCTCGGCATCGCATTCAAAACAAGTCAGAGAGAATTGATTCTGCTCTATGATGCCGAGCATGATTTCACGGTCCTGATTGCCAGCCGCTAGACCGAGCCTGAATCCTCTGTCGAATTCGGTCGTGCTTTGGCGTTTTGTTTTCGTTGTCTTTTTCTCCGCGACGCCCTTCATCGGTCAGCCCTTTCGCTTTGTGAGCGCGTCGGCGATCGCCCGCAATCCGCGCTCGATACCATGTCCCAATGCAATCCCGCCGAGAAACATTCCCAGCGCGAAGAATACGCCGCACGTAAACATCATCGGCCCCCTAGCTTCAACTCGGCCGCGATCGCCGTCACTTGGCAAGACGGACAATCGCACGGCACCGACGGTGATTCCGCGATACAGCCCACGGCCGCCGCGCAGTCAATCGCCATGCGAACGAATTTCAGTTTCTTGGCGATAACTTCCTGCGCCTGATCCGGCTTTGACTTTGAAAACCGACTTGGATTAGTACACGTCAGAAAATGCGACACGTGGCCGAAGCCCGACACAGTGAAGCGGCCCGCCGACTCCGCGTCTGCAATCTCCCGCGAAAGATTCGCTCTAAGCTTTACCAGATCGCCGTCGGCAAACCATGAATCAATCGCCGCCAGAAATCTTTTTTCCCTCTCGTCCGTCATCGCCTGATACTCCACCGCCGAAACACTTCCCGGCGCGTCCGAATCGTGCCGTTGTCGCAGCACTCGCAGTATTCCATTTCGATCGACATAGCGTCGCCGCCGTCACCGATCCGGCCGCCGCAAGCCGGGCACACGCCGACGGCGACTTGATAGATCGCCGCGAGAAACCGACAAATGCCGGTGATTGTTTTCATGGTAGTTTCGACTCGGCGAACTCTTTCAGCGTGCCGCTCGCGAGCGACCGACATTCTTCTTCGGTATGGCTCATCAGCATCACCGATGCGATCGCCGATCCGGCCTCATTGCAGATTCCAATGGGCTTGTGCCTTTCCTTCTGAATCGAGATAACCACGGCTTGCGCTGTTTTCGGCTCTATGCCGCATTCATCGCACTTGCCAGCCCCCTCGAAAGACATCACCGCTTCGAGCGCCCGAATCAGTAGGATCGGATTGACGGCGAAGCAAATGGCATCATCGCCCACCTTCGACAACACCGGCCGCCAGTCTGGAAAGTTTCCCTCTTTCGATTCTTCCACCGGCGGGAAGTCGATCCCTTCAAGCTTCTTCGCCACAATTATTATTCCGTCGGTGGCGACGCCGAGCATCCCGATTTTGCTCGGCTCGAATTGGATGCAGTCGATTTGGTATCTGTTGTTTTCGTCAGCCGCGACATCGACCAATGTCCGCACACTTTCAATCGCCGCCTTGCTCAATAGTTTCGGCATGTCATTCCCTTTCTCGTTGTTCGTTCCAAAAAAATCCCGCCCGGCCGGGTATGCGAAAGACCGGGCGGGGTACACAGATCAAAGCGTCAACAGCGAACGCAACTAAAACGACTTCATATGTCACCTCCTTTCAATCACAACACATATCGTGTCTGGCTCTTCGGGGGCGTCGCACGCCTCT
>JADZDJ010000087.1 GCA_020851115.1 Pirellulales bacterium | reverse complement strand
GTCAACGCGCGTCTCATCGCCGTCAGCGACCAGAACTTGGCGAATGAGCTCCATGCGAAACTCCAGGCCGATCCGTCACTCTTCGCTCGTCTGGCGATTGAACATTCGATCGATATCAACTCGGCGAGCGTTGGCGGATTGATTCAACCGATCCGCCGGCATATCGGAGACCAAGGCATCGAGCAGGCCGCTTTTGCCCTCCAGCCGGGACAGATTTCTCAAATTTTGCCCGTTGCCGGGCAGTTCGTCATCCTCAAGTGTGAATCTCATAATCCTCCCCGTGAAGTCAATCGGGCAGAAGTTGAAAAGCAATTGGTTGAAAAAATCACTGATGAAAAACTGCGAGAAGAATCGCACAAATTGTTCGGTGAGCTGCAAAAGGTCGCGACGGTCGTGAATGTCTACAACAATCCAGAGCTCCGCCAGACAATGCCCGGAGTGGTTGCCACGGTCAACGGCGATCGCATCACCATGAAGGAGTTGGGCGACGAGTGCCTCTTGCGGCACGGTGAAGAGGTTCTCGAAACCGAGATCTCGCAGCTTTTGCTCGAGCAGGCCGTTGCAAAGGCGAATGTCACGATCACCGAGGCCGATCTGCAGGCCGAAGTGCGCCACGCTGCGGAATTGGCGGGCATCGTCGACGAGAAAGGCAACGCCGATATTCCTAAATGGATCGGCATGATCACTAAAGAGCAGGGCATCGAACAGGCCCGGTACATGCAGGACTCGGTCTGGCCTTCCACGGCCCTGAAGAAGCTCACAGCGCCGACCGTCCAAGTGAACGACGATGACATTCGCAAAGGATTCGAGGCCAACTACGGTGAGCGCGTTCGCTGCCGGGCGATTGTGCTAGGCACGATGCGTCGCGCCCAGGAAGTTTGGGACAAAGCCCGCCGCAATCCCTCGATTGAATACTTCGGCGACCTGGCCGAAGAGTATTCGATCGAGCCCACGAGCAAGAATCTCCGTGGCGAAGTTCCACCCATCCAGCGCTACAGCGGTCAGCCTCAGCTCGAAGAAGCTGCCTACAAGCTTCAACCAGGTGAGCTGTCGGGCATCATCCAGGTCCGCGACAAGTTTTTGATTCTGCGCTGTGAAGGCCGCACCGAGCCGGTGAAGGTCGACGAAGCGGAAGTGCGCGAAATCCTTACCCGCGACATCTACGAGAAGAAGCTGCGGATCGCTATGAGCGAGAAGTTTGAATCGATTCGCGAAGGGTCACGGATCGACAACTATCTTGCCGGCACCTCACAAGCCCCACCCGAGCGGACTGCCGACAAGAAAAATGGCGTGGTGCAGGATCCCGCGGTTCAGCCCACAGGTGGTGTCACGCGGTAATGCCGCTTGCGGCTTAGCGGCTGCGAAACCCTTTCCGTGCTCTTGAACCCGCCGCAAGCGGCGGGGCTAAATATCGAACCGTTGCGCGCCGAACCAGAATCGGGTATATTCGGTCCAGATGGAAGAATTCTCGTTCTCCGGAATCCCGTTATGTCTACTGATTCTGCATCGAGCCAGCCGTTTCGCATTGAAGTCGCCGACCGCGTGAAGCGGTTGCCGCCCTATTTGTTTGGGCGGATCAACACCATGCTCTACAACAAGCGTCGTAACGGCGACGACGTGATTGATTTGGGCATGGGCAACCCCTCGGATCCGCCCCAGGACCTGGTGATCGAGAAGCTGGCCGAAGCGGCTCATGACCCCGATAACCACGGCTACAGCAAGTCCAACGGCATCATCAATCTCCGCCGCGAAGTGGCCGCCAAGTACCACAAAAAGTACGGCGTGCGGCTCGATCCCGATAAGGAAATCATCGTCTGCCTGGGCTCGAAAGAAGGTTTCAGCCACATGTGCCTGGCGATGATGGGCCCGGGCGACACGGCCATTGTCCCCGCGCCGTTCTTTCCGATTCACGTCTATTCGGTGGCGCTTGCTTCGGGCAATGTGATCGCGCTCGAAGTGGCCAACAGCGAGAAGTTCCTCGCCGACATCGCCTACACTTGCGAGACGCTCTACCCCCGGCCGAAGTTGCTGATTCTCAACTATCCACACAATCCTTCGAGCGTGGTTGTCGAGCAATCGTTTTTCGATGAAGTCGTAAAGCTCGCCAAGAAATACCATTTCGCGGTGATCAGCGACTTTGCTTACGCCGACGTGGCCTTCGACGGTTACAAGCCGCCCAGCTTTCTCGCCTCGCCGGGGGCCGCCGAGGTGGGTGTCGAGTTCACCACCATGAGCAAGGGCTACAACATGGCCGGCTGGCGGGTCGGCTTTTGCGCCGGCAATCCCGAGATGATTGCCGCCCTGGCGACGATCAAGGGTTACTACGACTACGGCATGTTCCAGGCGATACAGATCGCGGCAATCCTTGCGCTCCGACACACTGACGCGGCCGTCGAAGAGCAATCGCTCATCTATCAGAGTCGCCGCAATGCGCTGTGTGAGTCGCTCGCCCGTTTGGGTTGGGAAGTCAAACCGCCCAAGGCCGGTATGTTCGTCTGGCAGAAAATCCCCGAGCCCTGGCGTTCGCGGATGAGCACCATGGACTTTGCCATGATGCTTCTTGAAAAGGGCAACGTCGCCGTGAGCCCTGGCAGTGGCTTCGGCCCAGCCGGCGAGGGTTATCTGCGGATGTCGCTCGTCGAGAACGAAGAGCGGCTCCGTCAGGCCGTGCGGCAAATCAAGGCCTGCCTCCGCGATGCGGAATCGGCGTTCGAGCCTGCTACCCCGGCACCCGTGACGGTCTAGCGAGCCGAGGGGCTTGTCCCCTCGGTTGGGCTGCGCCGAATCTTCCGTCTTTTTCAACGACGCCTAGCAGTTCGGCGCCCTAGACTTGTCCGAACGCGGCAATCGCTGCGGCATGTTGCATCGAGTGCGAGGAAGATTGAGATGGCCGGGCGAACTCTGAATTGGCTGGTGGGTAAATGGCAGTGGCCCTACGCCGCGTTGTTCGCGGCAGCATTCCTGGCCGCGCTCGCACCGTTTGTGTTTCGGTATGCCGGCGTTCCGTTGGGCCTGGTCTATCTCCAGATACCGATTTACATGCTGCACCAGTATGAAGAGCATGCTGGTGACCGTTTTCGACTTTGGGTCAATAACATGATCGGGCACGGGCACGAAGTGCTCACCCCGATCGCTACGTTCTGGATCAACTCGTTGCTGGTTTGGGTGCTCGATTTCGTGGCCCTTTACCTGGCTTGCTTCGTCGATCTGT
>JADZDJ010000086.1 GCA_020851115.1 Pirellulales bacterium | reverse complement strand
ACTGCCGGTGTTAAACCGGAGGAAGGTGGGGATGACGTCAAGTCCTCATGGCCTTTATGACTAGGGCTGCACACGTCCTACAATGGCGCGCACAAAGGGATGCAAAATCGCGAGATCAAGCAAATCCCAAAAAACGCGCCCCAGTTCGGATTGCAGGCTGCAACCCGCCTGCATGAAGCCGGAATCGCTAGTAATCGCGGATCAGAATGCCGCGGTGAATGTGTTCCTGAGCCTTGTACACACCGCCCGTCAAGCCACGAAAGTGGGGGGTATCCGAAGTCGCCGATGGAACCGCAAGGACCTAAGCGCCTAAGATAAACTCCGCGATTGGGACTAAGTCGTAACAAGGTAGCCGTAGGGGAACCTGCGGCTGGATCACCTCCTTTCTAAGGATTTTTCCGATTCTTAAAAACTCACGTTTTCAAGAATCACCAAAGATTGTGGAGACAGTTCGGTGCCAGTAAAGAAGTCCGCTTCGCCCGTCAGGAATTGCCCTGACTCAAGAGCAATCCTGACTCGCGGCTCAATGTGTTCTGCACAAAGAGACCGCAAAGGCAAAGCAAACTACTAGATTGACTTGATAGAGACCCGCGGCGGCTCAGCCAGGCCCCGCGGGTCTTTTTTTGCGCCCATTGGATTTGGTCCGGCGGTAGGCTTCGCGAATTTCCGTTGGGCAGCCTCCGTGTTGATTTTGGGTAAACACCTTACGCCAAATCGTGCAGCCTTTTTCTATGGATTCAGTGAGAAATGCGGACTAGAACAAGCAAATCATGAAAATCCACTTTTAATGACCACCTGCCAACGGGAAGCTACCTCGCTATCCACGAATCCGGATAAAACCGGGAAGTGATTGCGGGCCAAAATCTGAAGCGAACTCAAGATTCTGCCACCGCCGACGGCTCATCCTCGAGCGTTACTCCCGGCGGCGGGCGGTCGCGCTCTTCGCGTCGACGCAGGTAGAGCTTAATCGGCACTTCGCGGAACGGCAGGCGCTCGCGGAATACGCCGAGCAAATATCGCCGATACGTTTCTGGAATCGCTCCAGGGTTCGAGCAAAACAGCACGATCGTCGGCGGCTCGATGCCGACTTGAGTGGCGTAGTAGATTTTGGGTTGGCGGCCTTGATAGACCGGCGGCTGGTTGGCTTCGATCGCGGCGCGCACCAGCTTATTAAGGTCGGCCGTCGCCACGCGGCGGCGCGATTGCTTGTAGAGCACTTGAGCGTGGTTGAGCAGGGCCTTGACGTTTTTGCCGGTTTGGCCCGTGATGAACGCGATCGGCACGTGCCACATCGTACGGAACGTATCGTGCAGATATTGCACCCATTTTTCGGTGGGCATCGTTTCAATGTACAGATCCCACTTGTTGATGACAAAGATGCACGGCTTATATTGGCGGGCAATGTAGTCGCAAAGTTGCTTGTCGACCTTGCTGATCCGCTGCGTCGGTTCAAAGAACAACATCACGACGTCGGCGCGGCGAATGCTGCGCTGCGCGCGGTGCAGACTGTAGAACTCGATGTCGCTGGCGATGCTCCGCGTGCGCTTAAGTCCGGGCGTATCAATCGCCATGAACGTCTTGCCGTCCATTTGAAAATGCACGTCGATGCTGTCCCGTGTTGTTCCGGGAACTTCGCTGACGATCACCCGGGGCGCCTTGGCCAGCGTGTTCACGAACGTGCTCTTTCCGACATTGCGCCGACCGACAATCGCCAGCTTCATTTCCGTCTCGTCGGGGGCCGCGTCTTCGTCGAGCGTCGGCGGAAGGCGCTCGAGGATCATATCGAGCAACTCCTGCCGGTTGCGATTTTGCAGTGTACTGGTGCAGATGAGTTTGCCGCGACCGAGCTTGTAGAACTCGTCGGCGTTGGGATCGATCGACGCATCATCGGCTTTATTGGCGACGCAAACGATCGGCGTTTCGAGATACCGCAGTCGTCGCGAAATGTCTTCGTCGGCCGGCGTCAAACCATCGCGGGCGTCAACCGCAAACAAGATCACCGCCGCGTCTTCCAGTGCCGAGTTGATTTGCTCTTCGATTTGCGGCGTGAGCTTATCAGGGTCATCGAACCCCATGCCGCCAGTATCCACCAGCTCAAAAAACATCCCCTGCTCATCCATCAGGTAAGTGAGCCGGTCGCGAGTGACTCCGGCCGTCGAATCGACAATAGCCAGCCGCCGACCTGCGAGCCAGTTGAACAGGCTCGACTTGCCGACGTTTGGGCGACCGACGATAACAACCTGCGGCAATGGCATAGACGAGAGCAGCGACGGTGAGTTGCGCAAATTCCGCGGATGATTTCGAACTCAATTCTATTCACTGGACCATGGAAGCGGTAGGTGACACGACATTTCTGACCGAAACGTTACTTAAGCCGTCGTGGGCAGTCGCTTGGAACGCCGTTTGATCGCGTCTCTTTGAGAAGGGGGTAGCCATTCCCCCCTGGTTTTGAGTGCCAACGAGGCCCAGCCTTGGCTCGGCGAGGTCACGGCCAAGAAATTCACTTGGATAATCGCCTCGTCGGCCCAGTAAAAAAAATTGGCTCAATCGGCAATTTTTAGCTTGATTTCGTCGCTATTACCCTTGAGTTCCGGCGCATACATCGCGCTAGCGATCGCGGGTAGTGCGCTAAATTGGCCGGGGATTTCGGCGCGCAGCCGGTAGCTAACCGAATGCTTGCCGCGGGCGAGCTCTCGGACAAAGAAGGTGACGCGGTTGTCGCGTAGTTCCATATAGGCCCCCAGCGGGTTGCCGTAGCCGCTGCGAACTTCGACCGGCTCGAAGCCTGCGGCCTTCATGTCCTCGAACATTAAGTACTCGTAATCATTCTTGCTGTCGATTTCGAGTTCGACTTCCACCAGATCGCCGCTGGTGAGCGTAGCTAGATTGTCCAGTTCCTGCCGTTGATACTTCTCCACTTTTTGATCGACCGCTTGGCCGCGGCTGCCGGAGACTTTGATTTCCTTATCCACCGGGTTGAGCTTATAGAATTTGCGGCTGACTTTTACTTCTAGACCGGCGGCTTTGATGTAGTCTTCGAGCGTGAAGTTTGTTAGGTACGCGTTGTAATAGAGTGGACCTGTGCCGGATTTACGCAGTTCAAGCGTATGCTTGCCCGTTTCGACGGCATCCCCCTGGAGAACAAATTTATTATCGAACGTGAACAGGTCGGCGGCCGTGATTTTCACTTCCTTTTGCTTCTTGCCGTCGAGCCAGACTTCAACTGTCAGATCGGGTTCGCCTTCGCCACTGGCTTTGATGAAATCGGCAAGCGCCTCGATCGCCAGGGCGGTGTCGCGAGTGCTGTTCCAATACGTTGCGTGCTTGCGGTTATTGAGCAAATACTTCACCAACCGCGAGGCAAGTTTGCCTTGAGGATCGGTTTTGGTGAGGAGCTTCAAGTAGTAAGCATTCGCTTCGATTTCGCTGCCGTACCAGTACCACCACCAATTGTCCTTGGGCAGCTTGAGGAACGCGGTTTGGTTTTCTTCATCTTGTTGCACGAACTGCTCGATGTTCTTCAAGATCATGTCGAGCTGTTCGTGTTGATGTTGTTGATGCAACGCCAAGCCAAAGAGCGCCTTCGCATAGACAGGCAACTTCGTGCGGTCGCGGTATAGGAATGCACGCATGTCGTCGCTGACCACCTTGGCGTCGACCAGGGCCATGTAAACCAGCGCATCGGTGGCGTCGGCCGATGTCTTGTACGGCTCCTTTGGTTTTGGCTTCACATCGCCGTTCTTCAATCGCTCGATTTGCCGCTGCTGATAGGCTTTGAGCCATTCGATTCCTTTTTCCAGCACGCCCGGCACAAGGGCCACGTCATTTTGTTGGGCGACTTGCAGGCCGTGAACCACCACCGCCGTGGTGTGCGGATAGCTAAGCTCACCCCAGCCGCTGAACCAGCCCCAGCCGCCATCGGCCAGTTGCATTTCCGTCAGTCGTGCCACGCCGTCTTTCACCATTCTGGCGACTTCGGCCTGATCGAACACCGGGTTGCGATCGAATCGCTTCCAGCCTTTGGCTCGCTCTTGGTCGTCGCCAATTTCTTGTGCGTTCAGGTTCGTCCGCTTTTCTTGGATCTTCTTTAAGTCCAGCCCCATGTTGATGAGAATGTTCTGCGTAATCACGGTCGGCAGGAAACGGTTGAGCGTTTGTTCGGTGCAGCCGTAGGGATACTCGACCATGTAGGGGAGCGCATCGACCATCGCGCCGGCCAGCGTCGGCGAGTATCGCACTTCGAGGCGCGACTCGCTGATCCGCCGCTCTTTGGGGACATGCAGGGTGATTTTTCCCGTCGTATCATCTGGCCGCAGCGCGCCGGAGAAGCTTTCCATCTTGAGCATGCCGTGAACGTAGACGGGGAACCGCTGCTCGACGGCGTCCGATTCTTCGTCGGTCAGGCCCTTCATGCGAATGACGGCTTCCCCTTCCTGAGCGACTTTTACTCGCCAATCGACTCGCGCTTCCCCTCCCGGCGTCACTTCCACTTGCTGTGTGGTATCGCCCAGCGGTGCTAGGCACTTGCCTTCGAGTTCGAGTGCAACCGTTACTCGCTTCGGCGACTTCAAATAGTTGTGGACATTGGCTGACAGCACGACCTCGTCTTTTTCGAGAAAGAATCGCGAGCCTTGCAGCCGGACGATGAGATTCTTGCGCGTGACGACGTCGACGTCTGCCTGGCCGACTTTCGTACCGTGGCCCATGCTCCAGACGCGCACTTTCCAGGTCGTAAGGTTTTCGGGCATGGTCAACGATACTTGACCGACGCCAGATTCATCGGTTGTGATGGCACCGGCCCAGAGAGCCGTGTCGGCAAAGTTCGAACGCACTGTCGGTTGAACCATCGGTGCGCCGGCCTCGTCGGCTGGTTGACCTTCGAGTGAGGCGGAGTATCCCATTCCGACATCCGCTCGTTCCAATGCATCGCCTGCCATCATCATGGGGGCGGCGGCCGGCGCTGCAACCGCCATCCTTTTCGTCCGAGAATTGCCGTCGCTTACACCTCGCAATCGCAAGGCCTGGTTGCTGTGCAGCGCTGCGCCTTGCTCCTCGGCAACGCTATCTCCAAAAATTCCAAGGTTGCTCATTGCATTCTGTCCAGGCGGAATGAGGTTGGAGAACAATTGCAGCAAGTTCGTTTCATTGTGCGGATAATGCGAGCGCCTCCACTTCCAAAAAAACGCTTTGATATCTTCCACGTTGCTGCCTCCGGCGATGTATTCAACGGCTTTATCGTAGATCGCGACGACGGTCGAGCCGACAAACGGCTTGCCGTTGGCATCGGTCAATTTGATTTTTACCGCGGCTTTGTCCCCCGGCTTATATTCTTCCTTGGACGGCGTTATCGCCACATCCAGCATCCTCGATTCTGGCGGCACGACGATCTCGCGACTCTCGACATGCAATTGCCCGCCGGCGATGGCTACCGCTTCGACGAAGAAGTTCGGCATGTCTTTCTTCTCGACACGGAGTTCCTCGACCGTCGACTTGCCCTTCAGTCGCAGCACTTTCGGCGGCAAATAGATGCCGTTTGCCGGCCGCGGAAAGAGCAGCACCGTGCCGCCGACGCGGTCGGTGTTGACCATCAGGTTGACGGTTTGTCCCGGTTGATATTCTTTGTTATCGGGAACCAGTTCCAAGTCGTTGTATTTGAAATCGCGGCCATCGAAACCCTCGCCGACGATCGTGAAGATGTATGCCCCTTCGATTTCGTGTTTCTTCTCGTCGGCCACTTTGTACGACAGTCGATATTGCCCTGCTGCTGAAGCTTCGATCTGCAAGTCGGCGTGTCCTCGAGCATCGGGGTCAAGCTCCCAGTTGCGGACTTCGGTTTCAACGGGTTGATCGTCTTTGTAGGTGACCTTGTAGAGCGTCGCGACACCCTCGCCGCGGACTGGCTTGTGATCCAGGGTCTGCGATTGGAATTCGGCGTGGATGACATCGCCGACTCGGTAGTAGCCGCGATTGACCCAGGTGTAAACCTTAAACGGCCGACGGGCGACAAGCACATTGCCTTGGCCAACGATGGTGCGACGCGAGCGGTCGGTCACTTCCGCGGTAATGCTATACTGGTGGTCTTTATCGGGATGAATCAGCTTCGCAACGGCCGTGTCGATCGCGATCTCAAAGCTGCCGTCGGCTTTCAGCGGCGCATGCCCTTCCGCCACAACTTCGGGCGGCTGATGAGCGCCAAACCCCCACCACCAAACTTGCGCCGGCCGCGCGCAGCCCCACATGCGCCAGCCAGGATACCAGTCGTAATTGCCGCCAAACCACCAATAGCCAGGGCCATAGAGCCAATCCCAGCGACCCGTCGGAAACCAGCGCTGGTTGTAATTCGACCGAATCACCTTGTACTTGACTTTGGCTTCGGCAACCGGCGAGCCGAAGTAGTATTTCGCCTTGATCGTGGCCGTAATTTTATCACCGAGCATGACCGGCTCGCTCGGGGCATCGACCGTGACCTCAAACTCGGGTTTCTTATACTCTTCAACGCGGAAGCTGCCCCCGCCGTGATTGACGACATACAGTTGATAAACGCCGAGCGTGGCGTCCGCGGGCAGATCGAATTGACCTTCGATGCCGCCGTAGGCGTCGCCGGTGAACGATTTGCTGAGAACCTTCTCTCCCTTGGGATTTTGGATTTCGACCGTAAACGTCTGGTTGGCGAAATCGGACTTATCTTCTTGGTCGTAGCGGGCGTGTCGAACCCAAAATTTGAAGTTCACTTTCTGGCTCGGACGATAGACCGGGCGGTCGGTGATCGTGAACACCTTCGATTGGTTGTATTCGGCGTCGGAATAGTTACCGCCCCATACATTCGTAAAACCAAGGTAAGCGAGGCGGCCGCCGGGCGCGGTGGCGGTAATGATCCACTGGAATTGATTATCTTTATCTTTGCCTTTGAAGATTAACTGGCCGTCGGCATCGGTGGCTTCGGCGAAGTTCTGCGTGTCGATGCTGAATTGATTCGGACTAACTTGCCGCTGCCGGTAGCCGAAGAACTCGACGTTCGCTGTGGCGACAGGCGCGCCGGTGACGGCATCGCCGACATAACAAAACATGCCGCCACTGAGCGGTTTTTTGACGATGGCCGTGTCGGCGACCCATAGGATAATTTTGCTGGTATTTCCGTCGGCCATTTTCGCCGTCACGAGATACGCGCCGGCCTTTTGCAACGGCGTGGTCACGGTAATGCGTCGATCGAAGTGCTGTGGCCGCGGCTCCAGCTTCAAGTCCCACTCGGCGACGCGCCGTCCGAGATACTTCGTTTGGTTTTGCTGCACGAGCCGGTAACCGACGTCGCCAATGTTGACTTGATCCCATTGCAGATGTCGCGGGTTTGATTTCAAGTATGCCTTCACGTCGGCCAGCAGCTTGGCCACGTCAATTTCGTGAGCTTCGAAGCTGACCTGGCGACCATTGCGGAAGCAAAATTCGACCGATGCCCCTTTGCCCGCCGGCTGCATGGCGACCGACTCGAAGCGGCTCCAGTTGCCCGTAATCTGCTGGAGTCGATCGCTCTTGAAGTGGTTGTTTCCCGAGCCGTAATCCTCGATGCTGCGTTTCCACAACTCCGCTGCGCGAGGATATTGCCGCCGATTCTCAAAAATCTGCGCAAGGGTGTCGAGCGCGCTTTCGCCATAATTCGATTTTCCGGCCTCCGCGATTTCTCGAAAGATCCGGATGAAATCGAACTGCTGGGGCAGTTTGAATCGTTGGATGCCGCTGGCCAGCCGTGCAATCGTTTCGTCTTCCGCCAGCGTGTGCAGCGCCCAAGTCCCCGATTCGTCTTTTTTGCCGTCGTCGGCCTCGTCGAGCCCGCCGAAAAATGGGCCGTAATAGGCCATCGTCTGTACGCCGAACTGGTTTTGTAGAAACTCGGCGAACTGATGATTGATTTCATTTTTCCGACTCGGATTATTTTCCATGGCCTGCAGTAGCGACCAGCGCCATCGTTGGCCGTCGGTCTGAGCGGCATCCCAACTCTTGGGAATGTGATGAAATACGGGGTTGCCGTCGGCATCGACCGGGGCGCCTTGCGCGCCGCCATCGCGATACCAACCTTGATCGTAATCAGGCAATTCCGCAAGATCGGTCAAATACTGCAATCGCCACGCTTCGTCGTAACCGCGGTTGGAGAGCAACATCCGCGACATCGCCGACCAGAATTCCGATACTGCCGGTTTGTCGGCATCGGTCGCGGCCAGCGGCATGGCCTGCACCATCAACTGTAAGGCCCGAACGCGATCGCGGTCGGTCGAATTGACCGCATCTCCGCCGCCGCGCTTGGGGCCACGAGAGAATTTGCCGGCGACGATATAACCGAAGTGCTCATAATTGAGATAGGTTTCTGCGGCCGCCATCAACAACCGCCAATTCTTGGCATGAACTTTGATGACATTTTCTCGCAGTTCGTCGATTTCATCGAGGCGCCCAAGTTGTTGAAGAGCGCTCAGCGCCAGGTTCAAACTGTTGCCGACGTTGGCCGGATCGGCCTTCGGATCGAGGGCCAGGCGGCGAAACCCTTCGTAGGCATCCTTGAAATTGCCGTCGTTGAGCATTTTTTGAAATCGGCCAGCTTCGGTGTTGGAAGGAGCTTCCACGGAGCGCAGGTTGGCGACAAAGATCATGAGCAGCACGAAGTTAACGGCAGCGACAAGAAATCTAGTGCGTGTCATCTGGATGAATGGAGGTTCAAGATGGCGTAGGCGGAAATTGGGGCAGCGCAAGCTATCGATTGAGACGAACAACACCCCAAAATAGTTCCCAGCAATTTTGCGGCTGCTCGCCGAGGAAGTAGTTCGCAGTGACCGATCTCGGCGGAAATGCTTTGCTTGCCTTGCTTTAGCAAAATTCGACAGAAAGCAATCTGCGCGTTATAAAGCGCATTTGCCGACCGCGGCAAGGGTAAATCCAACATCTTGATGCAGTCGATGGTTTCGTGCGGCCGCCGACACGTCGCCTTGTCCGGCGGCGGAATGGCAACCACAATGAAAGATGAGCTTTATAATCGGAATAGGTGAAGTGGCCGGCGGTCGCCCGTGGGGCAAATCGAACCCTATCTCGGCCAACAATGAGCAGCGGCGCAGCAAAACACAATTTTTACGAGCTTTGGTTGGGGATCGGTTGCAGCTCGCGGCCGGACCATTATCAACTACTCGGCATCTCGCCGTTCGAGAAGGACGAGCACAAGATTCTGGCTGCGTTCGATGCGCGACGAGACCAATTGCGTCACATCTCTCCGGGGCAATTCGTCGAACAATGGCGAAAGTTGGCCGATGAGATCATTGCCGCGAAGCGTTGTTTGCTAACACCGGCAGCCCGGTTAGCGTATGATGAGCATTTACGATATGCGCGGCCCGATCGCCTCTCGAAGCCTGCCGACGACGAGGAATTGACATTTGCCGACGAATTGCCCCCTACCACCGCTGGCCCGCCCGCAAGTGCCAGCGCTATGCCCCAGGTCGAAGTTGTCACGCCGCCGATTGAGCTTTCGCACCTGAGTTCGGACGACGAAATCGTGCTGGGCGCGGTACCCGAATTGCCTCCAGTTGCCGGTGAAACCGCCGCATTCACGTCTCCATGGCGAGGCGGCACAACGGGATCGTCGCCCGAATTCCAAGGGGCAACCGGCGCGGCTCAAGCGGCCTTTCGCCATCCGCCCGGTTCGCCTGCGGCAATGATCGCATCCCCTCGACCAAGCGGCGCATTGGAGAAAATTGAAAAGAGCCGCCGACAATTTCAGCGTAACGTGATTGTGTATTCGCTGCTGTTCGGTGGAGGAGCGATGATTGCGCTCGTGCTCGTCGCAATGTTGCAAGACCAGCAGGCCAAACAAGCGATTCATCGAGGGGTCGCCCAACCGTCGGCGATTGGAGCTGAAAAGAGAAGCACGCCCATGACTGGGGCGTCGCAGCAACCACCGGCCGGCGTGGACACGTCGAAACCTCAGCAACGACCAGCTCGATCTCCATTCGATCCCTCCGATCGCGCGACGGCGCCGATGCCGTCGCCAATCGAATCGTCGGCAACCAAAGCAAGCGAATTGCCGTCCGTCGCTTCGCAACAGATATTGCAATTTCGCTTGGCGCTCCAATCAATCCGCACGGCGCTCAAGTCGCGCAGCTTCGACGAAGCCACAAAGCAGCTCGAAATTGCCGAGAAGATGGCAAGCGGCCCAGCGCAAGAACAACAAGCTGCACTGTTCCGGCAACTCGTTCACTACGTCGAGAACTTCTGGCAGGCCGTTCGCACCGGCGCAGCGACATTGCATGGCGGCGATGAGCTGATGCGCCGCGGCAAACCAATTGCGATCGTGGTGGAATCGAAATCTGATCAGTTGATCATTCGAGCCGACGGCAAGAATCATACTTATACGATTCCCGGCAATCTCGACGCCCGCGTGGCGGTGGCCATTGCGGAACGGACGATCCGCGATCCGACCCAGGAGAATCTCGCGCTCGGCGCTTTCTACGCGACCGATGCCGCTGGCGATTTATCGATGGCCGAAGACCTGTGGAAGTCGGCTGGAGATGAATTATCGCCTCTCTTGGAGTTACTAAAGCTTGAATCCGCAGCGAAATAGGCAACCTCGCGTTTGACGAGTCACTGATTCGAGCGAGATTCTGCCCTCGTTGTTTTTTCCGACCGAGCCTTTTCGATTAGTTCGAGGATTTTTTGGCCATTCCCTTTTTTTCCATATTCGGCAGCCATCGTCTCGAAACTAGTGATGTTATCGCGAACAAATGCTAATCCCCGTGGAGTGCGTGCCAAGAGTTCGAGCCAGGCGGTGCGATCGTTCCCTTGATTACCTCTTAGCAGATAGGTCGGACGGAAGCCTTCGTTGATCACGAGTTGTAGCTTCGCAAAATACAGGTCTTCCACCCAGGGCCGCGCATCGATAGTCGCCAACGCATTCAAGACATCGAATAGCGGTGGTGTCGAATTGGAGTATGCCACTCGAGGCGGCGGATTCCAATGGGGTGGAAAATCGCCGGGCTTGTGGGCGCACATCAACTCAATCGCTTGTTTGATCTGCCCCGCATGCATCAACTTTTCAACATCATAGCGGCAGCGCTGTTGAGGCTGCGTAAATGGTAAGATGGCAAACCAGACTATCACTGAGGCGATGGCTAGCGCCCAGAGCGATTGACTGACGCGTGATGAGGCTTCCTCTGCCGTACCGCCTGCTTTCAACTGTGGAGGGATTGCTTCCGCCTTCTGCAAGCCATTTCGAGTAAGCGCTGAAAATATTCCTAGGCCAATCAACCAGACGGGAAACGAGAGTACGCCCAACACCGCCACCATTGTAGCAGTGCTGCGAATCAAGGTCTCGCCTTCTGTCATGGGGATGCCTCCCATGATGTTGAAAATCGGTAATGGTGTAAACCATAGCACCACCATCGCGACTCCATCGACAAACAGCATCACCAAGAAGATCGCGACCAATGCATGAAACCGAAACATCACTTGGACGATTCGCACCATCAAGATTACGCGCCAACTGGAAACGATACCCAGCAAGATCAAATTGCCTGCGACTGCGTCCGCCGGCGTCAAAAAACGTTCTACTGGAATGGCGTACAACCAAGCCAGCGGAGCCGTCATCCAGTACAGCGCCAGGAAAGAGCGATAGCCAGTCCAAAAAGAATTTGCGGATTCTACTCGTGCTGACGAACACTTCCGAATCAAGTAGTAAAGCCCGAACGACGTTGCCAACGATGCCGCGACCGGGATCAAAACATACCACGGCTCTCGGGTGAGATCTTCGGCATCGTACTCGCGAGCAAAACCCGCCGATAAGACAAACAGCAATCCCAGCCACTCTGCTTGCGGTGTCGCGGCGATGCGTAAGATCGCTTCACGGCGACCAACCAAAAATTCGAGCAAGTTGGTAATTGTCATGACGTTGTCAACTGAATTGACCGATGTTTGCGCAATGAAGGATTGCGCTGCCACACTTCCCGGCGTATCACGTTTCGGCTGCGGCGAGCCTCGATCGAATAGACTTGTTCAACGGCCCATCGAAATTTCTGTTCCAATTCATCAACTGTCATCAAGTCGGGGTGAAACGTCGCGTCGAGCAGCGTGTAGTAGCGCCAGCCGCGATGGGCAAGGAGCCGACCCTCACGCAGCAAACGACGCCGCAGCGCAGTGCCGGGAAATGGCGTTTGTAAAGTCAATTGAACTTCGGCAGCAGGGATTTGCAGCAGAAACTCAACAAGTCGCTCGATGGATGCCGAGGTTTCGCCGTCAGCGCCGACGATGAAACATGCATTGACGACAATTCCCGCTTCTTGAATGGCCTCAATCGCGGTGATTATCCGTGCGAGCTCCGTGCGTTTTGCGCCCATGCCCGGATAGCGAAAGACCAGCGATTCGATTCCCACCAGCACTTGCACGCATCCGGCGGCTGCCATTTGCGCAAGCAAAAGCGGACGTTCGCCGATGCGCCAATCGCATTCGGTAAACCACCTTGCATTGCTGGCAGCGAGCAATTCGCATAACTGCCTAGGATCACGACGACCGGCGAAGGTATTGTCATCGGCAAGTTCAATCAGCGGCTGTGGAGCAAATTGATTAATCGCTGCCAACTCAGCGGCGACATTGGCCGCAGGCTTTTCCCGGAACGATCCGAGCAATCGGCTGGCCGCGCAGAAATCGCATGCCAGCGGGCAGCCACGCTCGGTTTGCAAGGTGTATCGAGGCACACGATCACCAAGCAAATCGAACCGCGGCATGGGCCAATGGAATGGGGTGGAATCGTTCGGTGCCGAATAGCGGCGATTTACGGATCCTCGTTCCGCATCGCGGACGACCGATGGCCAGACGCGCTCGCCGTTTCCAATTACGACCGCGTCAAAGTGTTCTTCAACGTCATCCGCACACGTCGTCGCGTGAAGTCCGCCCAGGACTGTCTTAAGGCCGGCGCGGCGAATACTCTGGCTAAATTGCGATGCTTCGTCGATGCTCGCCGTTAACGCCGAAATGGCGACAATCGTCGGTCGCTGGGCAATCACTTGCTCGACAAGTTCGTCGACACTGGCACGGGCCGGATGATAACTACTCGTCCAGTTTCCAGGCATCATTCCTGCAAGGGTCAAGACACCCAACGCCGGAAGCTCCGAAACCGCTACTCCGCGATGCCGCAAGCTTGGCATCGTGAAGCCGATTTCGCGTAATTCTGCTGAGCAAACTCGAAATCCAACAAAGGGCACAAATGCGATATGGTGCATGGGATAGTCGCTTCACTTCAAATCCGCCACTCCGATCGCCTGCCCATAGCCGGCGACCAATTGGTCCGGAGTGATTTTGAACGCGGCTTGCAGGCTGTCTGGCCATTTCAGTCCCTCTTTCATGCCCTGAATGAATTTCGTATAGCCCTGCCGATCGCGGCGAATGAGATAATCGGTGATGCTCGACGCCGTGCCATACTGCCAGGGTTCGATGAATTCGAAGGAATTCAAGAATTTGTCTCCCATGCTGTGCGTTCGATACATCCGCGAGATCGCTTCCTGTTGGCGGCGCTGCACGGTTTTGTCTTGCGTCACCAGAGCGGCGGCAATCCAGTCGGCCATGCCTTCGTTGACCCACGTCGGCAGCCGCACCGGCGTGCGGTAGCGGTGGATGAAGCCGTGGCTGGTTTCGTGGACCAGCATCTTGGCGAACTCATTGGGGTCATCGCCGCGGTAGCACGACATAATCACTTTGCCGTTGCTGTAGGAATGGCAGAGGCCATAGACTTGCGCCGGCACATCGGCATTCTTGAGAAACACCTTTTCAAAGCCAAGAAACTCCGCCTGATTGAGAAACGCCATCACGAGGCATTTGCCTTTCCATACCGGCTCACCCTGCTTAATGCCATACATTTCGCACATCAGGTCGTGCATTTTGTCCAGCGCGCTGATGTATGGAGCGATTTGATTGTCGGGAATATTCGAACAAAACAAGAACTCTTGCGTCTCGTGCAGTTTCAAGTTGGGCATCGAATCGCTGACCGACTCGATCAACTTGCGAAATTCTTCGACGGTCGCTTCGTGTTGTTCCCTCGTCAATTCTGGCCAGGGTGCGATCTTGTTCTGCTTCGCTCGCGCAATCCACTGGGCGCGCTGCTGGGCCGCCTTGGCAAGTTCTTGTTGCATCCGACGCTCGGCGGGCGTTCTGGCCGAAGCCGAAGCCTCGTAGACTTTCTCGTGATTAATCGAGATCGAGTGAATGGCGGCGAACGACACGATTTTCGGCTTCTGGTTGTCTGGATCAAGCAGCGCCAGCGAAACGACTTTGGTCTTCTTTCGATCGGCGTTTACTCGAATCAGTTTCGCACGGACGAACGTTTGGCCCGATTTGAGCTCGACGTTGATTGGCGAATCGACGGCAGCGGTCAACTTTTCCGCCAGTGATTCGGCGGCCGACCAATCGCCATCCGGCATTTCGGCGACAGTTTCGACGGCAGTTTCGACGGCATTGCCATCGGCGGCAAGCAGCAAAGCGAGCGACACCACCAAGACGAAAGGCCAGCGGCCGATGCGATCATTCGTGGTGCCGATGAAGTCGTACATTTCCACTGGGCCGTAGTTTTGAATGGCGTCGAAGTCTGCTCCGGTCACTCAATCTATTGAATCGCGCCACGGAGCGATTTGCAATCTCGGCCGCCGGGGCGGTGTCGCGAGCCGAGCAGGATTGGATTTGGCCAGCGATTTTTCGATGCTGGTTCTACGTGGCTTACAACGCCTACCTCGTCGGTCGTCTCAATAAAGGGTAAACTTTGTCGGGAGTAACTTTCGAATCGACGATCTCGAAGCGAACCTTGACCATGCGAATCGCCTTGCTCGGAATGGACGATGCCATGCTATCGATTGCCGCCGCGGCGCGACGATCGGGCAAGGCGACCCTTGTGATGGTCGATGACGTTGCAAGGCGAGCCTTGGAAGCCGCGCCGATTGCGTTCGATGCCAAATTGCTCAGCGATTGGGAAGATGTATTAAACGTCGCCGCGGTCGATGCCGTATTGGTCGCTGCTGACGATCCGCCGCGGCGAGTTGAGCAGCTTCGCCGCTTGGTTCAGCTACAGTCGCCCACGCTGGTTTCGCACCCGGTTTGCTTGTCGATGCTCGATGCCTACGAAATCGACATGATCCATCGCGAATCGCCAGGGGTTCTACTCCCCTGGATCCCGGCGCGTTGGCATCCAGCCATTGCCGAACTTTGGGAGTTCCTGGAAGCGGGAGAGCAAGCTGCCATTGGTCGAGTCGAGCAAATCACCTTGGAACGGTTTATGCTGAAGCGCGATCGAGAAAGCGTGCAGCGGCGGTTTGCACTCGACGCCGACTTATTGCAGTACCTGGCCGGCAATGCCACGAAGCTGCACGCGCTGGGCTCGATGTTGAACGAATCGACGGCTAGCGCCTATGCGAACCTCAACATTCAAATGACTGGTGGCGATGCACTGGTGTGTCGCTGGAACGTTGCACCCGTGGAAGTTCGCCCGCAGGGGAGATTGACGCTCGTCGGCTCGCGCGGCAAAGCGATCTTGGAAATTCCCGAACAACTCGGCGATGCGTGGCAACTGGAAACCCGAGTCGCGGGAAACGCCCAGCGACGCGAGTTTGCAAGCTGGGATCCCGGCATCGTGGCGCTCGATCGACTCGCGGCAGCCCTCGCCGGAGAACCCGCGGAGCCTTCCTGGACGGAAGCAGCCCGCACAATTGAACTAGCCGACACGATTGATCGCATCCTGGCGAAGGGGCGTACGATCGACTTGCATCACGAAGAGTTCTCCGACATCAGCACGTTCAAAGGAACGATGGCTTCGGTCGGTTGCGGACTGTTGATGCTGGGGCTGCTGCTGGTGGTGGCCGTGGCAATTGCTCTTGGCATTGCCGTCAATGCCGGCTGGTTGGGAATTGCCAACGTACTGGCGAATTGGCCCTATTTGCTGTTGGCAGTGTTGGGGATTTTTCTATTATTGCAACTGCTGCTGTTGGTTGGGAAAACGCGCGATCGGGAGGACCAGGGGTCAGGGCTCAGGGGTGAAGGTTTGGACGATCATCAATAACAGTGCCTTACTGTACTAGCATCTAGCATTTACGAGCAGCATCTACCATGAAACGCGTTCTCGTCGTCGGTGAACTCAATGTCGATCTCGTGCTGCAAGGTCTCGACCGCCTGCCGGCGCTGGGGATGGAAATTCTCGCCCAGGATTTTCAACTCGTGCTCGGCAGCGCATCAGCCATTTTTGCGATGGGCCTGGCCCAGCTCGGCCGGCCAGTATCGTTTCTGGGCAAAGTCGGAGACGACGCCTGGGGGAGTCTTTGCTTGCAAGCACTGCGCTCGCGGCGAATCGATATTTCTCAGGTGGAAGTGAAGCCCGACTTGAAAACGGGTCTGACCGTGGCGTTCAGCACGGCGAAAGATCGGGCAATGGTTTCGTACATCGGCTCGATCGACGCCAATACGATCGATGATGTTTCCGATGAAGTGATGAATTCGGCCGATCACTTGCACGTCTCGTCGTTCTATTTGCAGCGGCGATTGCGCTCGCACTGCCGTGATCTCTTTGCAAAAGCGCGGCGGCTGGGGCTGACGACGTCACTCGATCCAGGATGCGACCCTCTCGATCGCTGGGGAAGCGACTTAATCGAAGTATTGCCCGAAGTCGATGTATTCTTGCCCAACGAAGTGGAGCTCGAGCGGCTCAGCGGCAAATCCCATGTCAAAGAGGCGCTTGCGCAGTTCGACAATGGCCGCACGTGCATTGTCGCCAAGCTCGGCGCCCGCGGCGCGACGGCACGGTTCCAAGGCAAGACAACACCGACGCCGGCATACAAGATTACGCCGGTCGATACGACGGGTGCCGGCGATTCGTTCAATGCGGGCTTTCTTCATGGGTGGCTCGAAGGATGGCCGCTGGAGGAGTGCTTGCGACTCGGCTCGGCTTGCGGGGCGCTGTCGACGCGCGGCATCGGCGGCACGGCGACGCAGGCGACTCTCGATGATGCCTTGCAATTCGGCGCGATTACGCCGCCGCGAAAATAGACGTTGGCGGCCGTGAGGCAAACAAGCTGTTCGCCCAGCGATCCGACGCTGCACAGCCGCTCATTCGGCAAGCAGGTAAATGGCGATACTAGCCAGCACCAATCCAACGATGTGTGGATCGGGGGGCATTTTTCGATTGATTGCCAGCGATAATAGCACCGTGATCACCGGTGCCAGCGAAGTGAGCGGTGCAACCACCATGGCCTTGCCGGTTTTCATCGCGTGAACGAGCGTCAGCGCCCCGATCGCATTCAGCACTTGAATGGCCGCGACGGCCCATACGCTGCGCAAACCCCCGAGTGGATTCCACTCGATCGGTTCCTGGAGCGTTGTCATGGCGATGGCAACGGGCGCTAATAATAGGCCCGTTGCTGCCATGTAAACAAACAAACCCTCAGGACTCATCGCTTGTGTCGCGGTCTTCATGAAATAAGCTTGCAATCCCCAGGCTGCGAACACGATGACGGCCAGCGTCAACCATTGATATTTGATCTTGGCTGCTGGTTCGCGCGCCGCTGGCTGTGCGTCGGGAATGCCCGGCGGTGCAAGGGGTTCGATGCCAGCAGCGGCGAGTTTCGAGCTTGCGGCAGGAGGCGGTGATGCGTCGCCTTGCTGGGATGGATCCGGAGGAATGTACGACAGCAGGCCGATGGCTGGAACCGCGATTGCTACGCCAATCCATTGCCGTTTCGAACCTCTCTCGCCCAGGAGGGTCGTCGACAGCAATACGGTCAGGACTGGGTAGAGGGACACGATCGGAAAGACAATGTACGGCGGGACGTGCGTCAATGCCTCGAACAGCACCAATTGTCCCCCGGCCCCGAGAAAACCGACCAAGCAGCCCTGGACGACCGCGCGTAGCGACAGTTCCAATCGCCAACCGCGCTGCGAGAGCGCGACGAGGGCGCAAGGGATCATGGTCAGCGACCAGACAACGTAGTTGAACGTGCCGGGCAGGCCGGGCAAATCGATCAGTGCTCCCCAAACACCCCAGGCCAGCGTAGTAATCAGTGCGTACCAAATCCACGTCACGTTGGATCTCCTTGGCAAGCGGCCGCGTAGTCATTCAACACGCGCCGGATCGCAGAAAGGACAATCGCTCGTGGGTTCCAAGACTCGCCGTGTTCTCGAAGTTGCCAATCGTCGAGCGGCAAGTACTGATGCACGAGCGGCATGGGGGGCGCGGCTTCCAAATTACGAAATAACTTTTGAACCGCTGCCGCCGCTCTCGGCTGAGGCCAATAGTAGCGGATGCGATCGCTGTAGCTATAGGCGCGGGCGAATTTATTTTCCGGTTCGTCCCCCGTGTAGTGATCTCGCCAATGGCTTGGATCGGACAGCATGATTTCCTCCAGGACCTTCCGAAGCTGCGAAGTTTCACAATCGCGGCGGCCAGCCAGCCATTCTTCTTCAATCATCGCCAGCGCAAACAATGCCTCACGCATGGCAAACGTCAGCCACGGGCCGACTTTGAGGATCGCAAAATGATCTTCGACAAGCGCTCGCAGCGCGGCCGGATGCTGATAGTCGGTCGAATGGGCTTCATAGATCAGCGTTGGATGCACTTCGATGGCCTGCTTAAGTGCCGCGGCCTTCGGGCGATCGTAGCGAACAACGGATGAATCGGAAAAATCAACTCCGGGTTGGACCACAACGGCAATGACCCGGTTCCAGACTTCCGAGAGCTGTTGTGCCTCAAACGCTTCACGAACCGTGTGGATGGTTCGTTCAACGTCGGCTGGCTTGGTGGCTTGAATTTCGGCCACTCCAGTTTCGCCGCCGGGCGGAGGAACTTCGGTGCCTACGATGTAACGCAAGTGATCGCTTGTGCCAAATGTCGTGCGTGCAGTCGATTCGGCGACGGCACACAACTGGGCGGCGCGTGCCGCGACAAGGTGTTCCGCAGGTGCGCCGTTTGCGCCAACGGCATCGCCACCGCAGGCCATGCTCGTGTCGAGATGGATCTTTTGGAAGCCCGCCGCGACGTAGCCGCGAATCATCTCGGCCGCTAGCGACATCGCTTGCTCGGCAGGCTGCTTGCGGAATGGGTGCGGGCCGAGATGATCTCCACCCAACAGCATTCTCTCAGGAGCAATTCCTTGCTTGGCGGCCAACGCCTGCAATCGCTCAGCAAACTGCACCGGCGTTTGACCGGTGTAGCCGCCAAATTGATTGACCTGGTTCGACGTCGATTCGACGAGCAATGTCGTGCCATCGTCGCGCGCTTGGGCGATCGCCGCCTCCAACACCAGCGGATGAGCCGAGCAAACCGCACAAATGCCGCGCGGCCGCCCAGCGTGCTGATCGCGCACGATCGCATCGAACGGCGTCGATGTTGCGATTGGCTTTAATCCAGGCATTCCACAAGGTCATTGATCTTGAGCAGCGCCTTGCAGGTTGCGACCCGCAGAGGCACGCACCTTGCCAAGCATCTCGATCATCTGCAGCGCGCCGCCTTCCAACTCCAGGCGGGCCGTCAAGCCGGCGGCAATCGGCTTAACGGTGACCAGGATGTGATCTTTGCCTTTGAGCGCCTTCACTTGTTCTTCCAGCTTCGCCGAACCGGGGCTGTCTTCGGGGCGGACGGACCAACCAAATTCGAAAATGTCAGCTAGCGAAATCGACAGTTCCAACGGCAAGGATTTCTTGCCGGATTGAGTTGCCGAGCTGTCGATAATCGACTTGATATACGTCAGTGAGTCTTTGCCGGCGGCCAGATAGGCCACCTTGGCGCCGACGCCCAAGTACACGTCCAAATTCTCGCCTAGAACTTTTTGTGCGCGTTCGTCGGGCACTTTGATTTTGGCTTGATGAAACCGAATATCCTTGTACGTTTCCACATCGAACGATACGCTTACATTGTCTTGAAACTCTTGCTCCCCCTTGGCCAGTTCCAGCAAGTTCTTCACGGCCTTTTCCAACTGGGGACCGTCGGCCAGAATGGTGCCGGCGGCAATCTGGATAGTTTCCGGAGCCAAATTCACCGCAAGGCCGACGTCTGACTTGCCTGTCTTGATCGTGGCGTCGGCGACGTCGAACAGGTCGTTCAACGCGGTTTTCACGCTCTGGCGGTCTTCATCGCTGGCCAAGTCTTCATCGTTATCGACCGCCTCCAGGGCCGCTTTGCGATAGACGTTAGCCATCGCCAAGCCAAATTCGATGTGGTCCTGCGAATGCTTGTGGGCAGTCAAGAGTTTGACCGCATACGTAGGATCTAAAAACCCCGCCAGATCGGTTGTCGGGTTCTCGAAGCCCTTGATCCCTTCAGCAAGCGAAGTGCCAGCGACGGCGGTGAAGCTAAAATCGACGTGAGTGTTCTTGGCCTCCTTGTCGATCTTCCATCCCAAGGTTACTTGGTCGGCGTCGTTCAACCAGCGTTCGATCATTTTCAATTGCAACGCCTGGGCTTCGCGCTGTAGCTCCGGGCTAATGGGGCCTCCGCTCTGGCCAGACATGGTCTGCAGCCCCTCGAGCGTGTCGATCCACTCCTGTTTCTTCGACGACGAAATATTCTGCAGATAGCCACGGAAGGCGACGTCGTACTGGGTATTTAAACCGTCGATCAGCTTCAGTGGATCGCTCGGCAATTCGGCTTCGTACTTTTCTAGAGTCACAAACGCCCAGCCGTTCTGCTCGCGGATAAACGCCGCTTGGCCGCGTCCCGGAGGGTTGATTTTGAGGATTCCATTCCCCTCATCTTGCGCAGGCCCTACGAAGCCAGCCAGTGAATCGGCCAAGTCTTTGGCGCTGGACACCGGCAGGAAAGCCATCACCTGCGGCGTGTCTTCCTCGGCGGCTAAGACAAGACCCCAAGGTTTCGATTTATCGAGTCCTTTCAAGCCGCGACCCTGTGTCATCAGGTTCAAAAACCCTTCCAATTGCGTCGATACATTGGGCTGTCCGGCCAACTCGCCGACAAAGTCGATGTTGGTCTTTTGCTCGTCGTAGCTGGCAAGCGAAACCACAAGCATCGGCTTGCTGAAATCCGCATTGGCAGCCGCGATTCCGAACAGCACAACCGCCAATGCCAGCGAGGTGGATAGCAAAGTTTTCACGATAATCCTCTCCTAATTCACAAAAGACCGTTGATTGTTAGAAATCCGTTACGGCACGATTGCCAGCCACGGATGACTAATGTGCCGATATGAACTCGATCACAGGCCGTCGCGGCGACACTTCTGACGACAATTCTGGCAGAACTGGAAATATCCCGCAGTTTGGCCGTGGCGATCGAGCCGAGCCGGACCTGAGCCGGACAAGGAACAATACCTTATCCTAAGATGCATGGTTTTAGCGAATTTGCCTAAAATAGATAGGCCGCAACCCGATTCGAGTCAGTGAAAAGCTGTGCCTATTGTGGAAATCGCCAGCTTATCCAGCCGAGCGAATGAAGGATGCGATCGAAATTCGCATTTCCTGAGAAGGGTGAGCAGCGAGGCATCCAGGCTAGCGCTCGCGAAATGTGATTCGGCCCTTCGTCAAATCGTAGGGCGACAATTCCACCTTGACTTTGTCTCCTGGCACAATGCGGATGAAATTCTTCCGCATTCGCCCGGCGACGTGGGCTGTCACGATATGCCCACCTTCGATTTGCACGTAGAACCGCGTGTTCGCCAGCGCTTGGGTGACGACACCATCGACTTCGAGTGCTTCTTCTTTTGGCTTGTCTACCACAAACAATTCTCCGGGAACCTGATTTTCACCCATCGCCCGCCAATGCGGTGCAAGTGGTTACTATCATAACATTTGTGTTTGTGACGTCTAGGACGAACAATGACCGCAATTTCGTCTCACGGAGCCAACTACGCTAGAAAAAGCGCCGACTGCTTATTCTGGTACGGAGGGACCACATTGCCCGTGGCCACATAAGTACTTGGCAAGGTGCTTCCGCAGCGAAGGCCATGCCGTTGCGTGGCCGCGAAAGCCGATGTATTTATCTGGCCGCACCAAGAGAAAGGCCGAATCGCGCAGGTCCAGTCGCCGGCGAAGCAAACCAGCGACGTCCGTGAACGCGCTCCCTCGATCCGCCAGTCGCTCGCTCACGGCAATATGCGGCACAATCCAGGTCATTCGCAGGCCGCCTTGATAGGCAGCAATCAGTTCATCCGCCGATTTTGACATCGCCTCGATCGCAGCGTCGTTGGTCGGCAAGAGCAACAGATCATGTTCTGTGCCGCGGATCGCTTCGTACAATCTCACTTGGTTTTGGGTCCGTGCGTCGGTCAACTCAGCATCGGGCAAGCGGTCGCCCGGCTTCACGGCATCGCCCCAGGCGGCTCCCGGATCGTCGCCATTGAGCGGGCTATCTGGATAATGAATCGCCAATTCAGTGAGTTGCGAAATCGCGCGCTCCTGCACGGCCGACAGCTTACCCACCAGCGAGATTACATGGTTGCGCAGAAACTGCAACACGGGGTGATGGACCGTCGCTACTTTTGTGAACATACCGGCGTTGCGCAGCACCATGTCGCCAACGGCGCTACGTTCAATCGTGTAGCTGTCGAGTAATGCGCACTTCACGCTCCGTGCAGAGGCGCCTGAGAGTTGATGATCCAATTGCGATTCATCCTCTCGGGGGGCACGAGCGGCGCTTTGGCGATGTACCAGCGCCAGTTTCCACGCCAAATTGAACGCATCTTGCATTCCTGTGTTCATTCCTTGTCCGCCGGCCGGGCTGTGGACGTGCGCGGCATCGCCAGCAAGAAAAATTCGTCCGACTCCATATTGGCTCACCTTTCGTTCGTGAATTCGGAAGCCCGACAACCACACGGGATTGAAGAGCCGAACTCCGATTGGACCACGACGATCGACCACCGACTGCACTTCATCGAGCGTCGGATCGGGAGTTTTCGCTTCACTCTTGGCGCGACCTAGATCGGCGATCACGCGGAATCGGTTGTGGGCGAATGGAAAGAAAATCAATACGCCTTCGCTGTGCCAATAGGCGCTGATTTCGTCGGTCGCCAGCGGGCCTTCCAGTTGCACATCGGCGAGCAACCAGTCGTTGGGTTCGAACTCACCGGCAAATGGCAATTTCAACCCCTTGCGCACGGTGCTGTGCGCTCCGTCGCAACCGACGAGCCAGGATGCGCGGACGTGCTCGGCGTGGCCATCGCCGTGAACGAGCGTCGCTTCGACGCCCCCGTCGACTTCGGCCATTTCGGTAAGTTCCACCGGCCGTTCGACCTTGCCCCCCAGCCGTAGCAGGTTTTCGTTCAGCAGCCGTTCCGTTTCGGATTGCGCCAGCATCAGCGGCCGAGGGAAAGCCGTGCCGTCGGCATGCATGGGAATTCGCAGTAGGCGCTGATTACTGCCGTAGATGCTGGCCCCATTTGCGTAGATTCCCGCCGCGACAAATTGGTCGGCAATGCCGGCATTTTCGAGCAGTTCCAAGGTCCGAGCCCACAGCACCAGTGCCTTCGATTTATCAGAAGGCAACGGCATCCGATCGACGATACGGCATTTCAACCCGTGGCGCGTCAGTTCCATCGCCGCCGTCAAGCCGACTGGCCCGGCACCGGCCACCAGCACATCGCACGATTGGTGAGTGTAATTGCAGGTCATTTCCTCAAAGGTAGGCCACCATGGCTGGAGTATCAAGCGCGCATGGCCTATTGGTTTGCAGCGCGAGCCGCCTGCATTCAATGGATCCGCTGTCGCCTGCCGCGCGCTGTTAGACGGCTGCCGCGTTCGTTTCTCCGGTGCGGATGCGGATTACATCGGACAAGGGTGTGACAAAGATCTTGCCGTCGCCGACCTGCCCGGTTCGCGAGGCGGAAACGATCGTATCGATCACGCCCTGGGCCGCGCCGTCGTCTACGACGACTTCCAGCTTCACCTTGGGAAGAAAATCGACGGCGTATTCCGCTCCGCGATAGGTCTCGGTATGGCCCTTTTGTCGTCCGAAACCGCGAACCTCGGTCACGGTCATGCCCTGCACGCCCTTCGCTTGCAGCGCGTCTTTCACTTCTTCCAGCTTGAAGTGACGGATAATTGCTTCGATCTTTTTCATGGCATGGCTCCTAAAAAATTGATACGGTTGGTTGCCGTCGGTCGAAGCATTAAGCAACCCCTGTGCCACTCCACGGGCATCGCGCGCGAAAACGGGCTGACCCGATGCAACTCGTGATGACATCGAGAGTTGAACGTTCTCGATTTCCCCTACGCCTTTAGCAACGATGGACGACGGATTCGCAGTGGCGCGACGCGAGTTTGAAATCCGCCGCCGTAATCACGGCAGAAAATTTGTGCGATGGGCGGTCGGGGGAAGGGATTCACGATTTTCCGCCGGCAGCATCAATCTTGTCGCACCTTTGAAGCGCCGGTCACATATCTGTGACACGGCTCCATCCGCTTCGGCCGCCTAGCCGTAGCCGCCTGCCGCCTACTTTAGTTCATCGATAAACCGCAAGAACTGCGCATCGAGTAGCGCTAAATTCTCGCCAAACACATCGGTGAAGTCTTTCACGCGCTGACCACTGGGATAGGGCGAAAATGGCGGCCGTGAGGCGGTTTTCTGCAAATATTTGGCGTAATTCCGCGGCATCTTTTCGACCAGGTAAAATGTAAATGCCCATGCCTCGGCGTACGCCCGAATCGGATCACGATCGAACATCGCGTCGGATTTCAGCAGCTCCAAGACCGTCGACGGCTTGCGTTTGGTCCGCAGCGTTTTGAAATCGTTCAGCCGGCCGCGATTGATCCGGTCTTTCTCGTTGGGAAACGACCGCGAATCGCCGACCCCTTTGGCCTCGAACATCGTTCCCAGCCCCTCGGCCACCCAGCGAGGCGGCGGCGACCACCGACTATGAATACCGGTGTTGAATGCCGTCTGGTGCGAGGCTTCATGGAGGACCGTGGCGAAGTTTTGTTGCCACAGGTCGCCATTCGATTTGCCGTCCCCCAGATCGTAAAGGGCTACGCGGTTGGAAGTACTCGAATAATAGCCAATCGTGCCTGTCGCTAGCCGCGCTCCATCTTTGGCGGCGTAGTGATGAAAGTCGTCGGCGTTGGCGAACACAATCGCCACGAGTGGAAATTCTGGCCGCGTCAAATTGAAGTCGCGGACACTAAAGTACATTTCGAACGAGCGAAACATCTCTTCGAATCGCCCGACCCATTGGTGCTTTTGCCCGCGCGGATGGACGACAATGAAGTGCTGTGTGCCGTTGATTTCAAAGCCTGGTCCAAATTCGGCTGCCAGCTTGCCGGTGAGCACACTGGGCGGGTAGGGGGCGAAGTTGTCGGCCAGTTTGCGAAAGTCTTTGGCCTCCGACGGCGCAAACTCGACGAGGTTGCCGTCGCGACCGAGCAAGATCACATTGCGGTCGGAATAACTGAGCGGAGTTCCTTGTACCCGTTGGCCATCGACGACCAGTTCCATCGTCATCCGAGGTGCCGCAGCCAGTGCGGATGAGCAATACACGACGACGCCAATCGCAGCCAGATTTGCCAATTTCCCAGCCATGCCCCAAACCTCCAACAGTTCAAAATCGTTCGCACCATGGGTTCCCGTTAAACTTTAGGTCACGCCATGTGGCGACATCGGACTTTGCTCCAAATCACTGTCTGGTAGTGGCGAGATCTTCCTGGATTTTTTCTCGGGCGATAGTTCTGGCGGTGGAAGTCCGCGGTTTTCTTCGAGAATGACGCGGCTTTCGATTGTGCAGAACCAATAAGTTTACGGACCTGGGCGGCAGACCTGCACACTGCCAGATTCGGGAATCAGTTTCGGACCAATTTCTCGAGGAGCGACAATTCTATCCACCAAATCCCAGATCTATCTACCTTACCAAACACACCGCAATCTCTCCTGTTTGACTTGCTTCATGGCCGATCAGCCTGCGCAATTGCCGACATGCACCCCCACAACTCAGGTTTGCAAAACGCCGCATTGACAACATTTGGCTAGTTTAGGTACAAACCCGCCCTCATTTTTGCGCCGGCGGCCGTCGCTTGCGCTTTCGCGCTATCACTTCGTAGTTGCTTTGCTCATGAATTATCCACGCCTATATGTCGCTCCCGACGAGGGGCAGCCCTCCGCCGAATCGCCTGTCGCTCGCTCGGCCTTGCGGCCGGTTCAATGGAAGCGCGTCGAAGTTCGGCCATTGGTCGACGAAGTACTCCAAGCCTTATCTTCTCGGCTAGAGAGTCAAACCGTGCGAACCGCAGTCGATGTGCCGCTGGCGCATGTGGCCTGGGCGGATGGCGAAATGCTTCGACGCTGCGTACTGGGCATGACGTTGCACGCGCTTGAAGCCATGCCTGACGGTGGCGAGTTGTATGTGACGTCGCATATCGGCCCGCACGGATTTGAATTGGAAATTGCCGACAACGGCCAATCCGACAGCACTGGATTTCGGAATGCTGCTGTCGCTGCAACGCCTGCCGGCACCAGCAAATGGCACGGTGGCGCTGTGGCTCTCGCTCATCGGTTGGCGGCAGCGCACGGCGGCGAAATCACAGCCCGCAACTGTCCAGATGGCGGCATCGCGAGAACGATTCGTATTCCACACCGGGCGCTGGAAGCGGCCGCGTGAGAAAGGGTTCGGGGTTCAGAGTTCAAGCAAGCTAGTAGTTCCAAATGGGCTACGTGAATTCAAACTGAATGCACAATGACGAACATCAAGCAAGTTGGACGTAAACCAGAGAATCAAATTCAAGCGTTAATTTTCTGAACCCAGCACTCTTGATCCCTTCTCTATGAACCACCTTCAAGAAGCGCTGTCTCGGCTTGCCGTGCTAGTGCGCGGCTTGTCGCCACAATCGCGGATGGTTGCCGGAGTGGCTGTTCTGCTGATTGCGATTGGCGCCGCCTACTTGCTGAATGCGGGAGTCTCGGGCGATCAGGTCTTCTTGCTGGGCGACAGTTCAATCGCGCCCCACGAACTCATTGCCATGCAGGCCGCTTTTGCCAAGGCCAACCTGAACGATTTTTCTATCGCTGGCGAACGGATTCGCGTTCCGCGCGCCCACCAATCGCAATACCTGGCGGTGTTGGCCGACGCCAATGCTTTGCCGCACAACTTTGGCGACAGCATGCGCAAGATGCTGGAATCGAGCAGCCCGTTTGTCGATCGAAAAAGACGCGACGATATGATGAAAATCGCGGTGCAAGACATGCTTTCGAAAGTCATCATGAGCATGGGATATGTCGAATGGGCGACAGTGATGTACGATGTGCAGCAACCGTCTTTTCCCAACCGCCAGCGGGAAGTGCGCGCGTGTGTGACCGTCAAGCCACGCGGCCAAGAGTCGCTGACGCCGCAGCAGGCGCGCAAGATTCAAAACGTCGTCGGGCCGCCGCTGTTTTTATCGCCAAGCGAGGTCACACTCGTCGATGTGCAAGGCAAGACCTATTCTGGCGGCGCAGAGGCCAGCGATGGCGATGCTGGCCACGACGTTTATGCGACGCGACAACAGGAATACGAGCGGCAATATCGAGAAAAAATTGAGGCGGCGCTGAAATTCGTGCCTGGGGCCTTGGCGACCGTCAATGTCGAGCTGCACACCGAAGTGGAAAATTCGTCGCGCTCAGTGAAGATCGACGTGAAGCCTCCCACCGCGGATCGTCCAAACCGCGACCCGATCCACGCGCCGGCGATCTTGAATGGTATGCGCCAACTCGATCTGGGCATGGCGAATGCTCCGGCGACGATCGATTTGACCGACGCAGAAGGTTATGAAATCCGACAAGTGCGGCTCGCAGGGCTGACGCCGAAGCGGGTGACCGTTTCGATAGCCGTGCCGCGCAGCTATTTCGAGCAACAATGGCGATTGCGCCGCGCTAGCCATGCTTCCGCGCAGCCCGACCTGGGCGAATTGGCGAACATCGAAGACGAAATCCGCGGCGAATTGAAACGGCACGTCATGCAGGTGCTGCCGATGCCGCAAGAGGAAAATGGTCAGACGGATTCGGCCGTCACGGTGACGGTATTTCCCACTGCGCCGCTCGTCGAGATTGCTCAATTGCCGCCGTCCGAGCCATCGTTCGCTTGGCTCGATGAAAATCGCGGATTGGTGATTGCGGCGGTATCGCTCGTGTTGGGTCTGCTCGTGCTGCGATCCATTGTCCGTATCGCCGTGCGCGGCAATTCGCCGCCATTGCCCGCTGGGGGGCTGGATGACGTCGACGATTCGCACGAATTGCCGGGAGAGCCTTCGCTGTCATTTGCTCGACAATCCCGCACCTTGCGCCCAACGGCGCAGCGAGAGGAACTCAGCGAATTCGTACGCGACAATCCCGGCGCTGCCGCCGATGTCCTGCGCCGTTGGATCGGCTCGACGAACTGAATGAGAACCCATGCGCGACGACCATTCGCCTTATCGGAAAGCCGCAATTCTCGCTTCGGCCCTCGACGCCGAAGCCGTCGTCTTGTTGCTAGCCGAAATGCCCAGCGAGGTCGCCGCAGAAGTTCGCCGTGAAATGGGTAGGCTCGGAGAAATCGACGATCGCGAGCAACAGGCGATTGTCGATGAGTTCGTGCGAGGGGAAGGGCTCCCGGCGGAACTCGACCCGCCAGGGCTGGAACTCACGGACGAATTGGCTCGGACGATTGCTGCCCCAAACGCGCTGCGCGGGAGAGACGCTTTGGGCGCTGCGCCCAGTCGTCGGACGCCGGATCAACCGCTTTGGGTTGGACCAGCCTTTCAGACGGTCGAAACAGTTGATCTCGGCACGCTTGCCAACGTTCTGGAAATGGAGCACCCACAAATCATCGCAGTCGTGATCGCAAATCTGTCGGCGCACCGTGCAGGCGATGTTTTGGCGCGGCTGCCAGCGGCCATTCAAGCGGACGTGATTCGCCGTTTAACGGGCTTGGAACCGGCTCGCCGCGAAGTGCTGGACGAAATTGAACAGCTCGTCATGGCCCGCGTTCAGCAACATGCGGCCTCGTCGCGAGCGTCGGGATTGGCAACCGTCTCCGTCATTTTGAATTCTGCCGACGAAACGGCGCGGCGTCAGATTCTGTCGAACCTCGCTCGCCACGATCGGCCACTGGCCGGAAAGCTTAATACGCCGCCAAAGCTCGTGCCACAGTTCAGTTTCGACGAAGTCTGTCGAATCGGCGGCGATGGCCTGTTGCGGGTCGTGCAGGCCGCTGCGCCGGAAGTTGTGGTGCTGGCGTTTGCCGGAGCCGATGCGGAACTGGTCGCCAAGCTGGTCGATTGCCTGCCGCCGGGCGATTCGCAGCGATTTGCCCGCGGCATCGCCGAGCTCGGTCCAACGCGGCTGGCCGATATTGAGTCCGCGCAAACGTCACTGGCCGAATTAGCTGGGCAACTTGCCGCCGCTGGCCGGCTGCATGGCGGGCCGCCGATTCACTTAACCGCCGTCGCCTGAAGTCAGATTTGAGATTAGAGATACTCATCCGCCATGGCCACCATCTTCAAGACCACAGCCGTGCCAACTGTCGAACCAGCGATTTATCGGTTCGACGATGTCGTCACCGACTTGGGCCAAATCATCGCTGATGCCAAGGCCGAAGCGGCCGCCATCATGGCCGAAGCCCGCGATCAGGCCGATGAGGTGCGATGTCGGGCGGAAGTAGCCGGCCGCGCCGCCGCCGCGGAAGCTGCCCAGCAAGCAATGCATACACAGTTGCAATCGCTACTGCCCGCGATGGCGGCAGCGACTCAACAAATTGCGGAGGCTCGCCAGGCGTGGTTGCAATCGTGGCAGAAGAATGCGGTTGCGCTGTCCGTGAAAATCGCAGAACGAATCATTCGACGCGAAATTGAACAGTCGCCGACAATCACGCTGGCTTATGTTCGCGAAGCGCTGGAAATGTGCGCAAGCCTCCCGCAAGTTCGCGTGCTGCTGCATCCGCTCGACGCGCAATCGCTGGGAGATTCGGTCGACGAAGTGGTACGAGAAATTGCGCCAATGGCCCGCGCCGAGATTGTAGGCGACGTCACCGTTTCCCGCGGCGGCTGTCGAATCGAGACCCGCCACGGTGAAATTGATTTGCAGATCGAGACGCAACTGCGGCGGATTGAAGCGGAATTGGCGCTAAGGGACTGATGCAATCATGGTGAATGATGAGTGGTAGAGAATGCGAAAGCTTGCACGATAGGCGGTGTCGCCACTTGATTCTGGGTTGCAAGCAGTTGCAAGTCGTTTGCTCACGGTTGTATATCCAGATCGCCACTTCAATGGTTCATCGTCGCACAGACTTACATCCCTCTTCCTTCGTTCGCAATGACCTCCCCCTCATCAAGCTCTGAGAGCCAACTTTCTCCCTCCATGTTCGACCTGCTTGAACAACTCGATGAGATTACTCCAGCGGGAGTTCAAGGCAGTGTCGTGCGAGTCACCGGCATGACCGTGGCCGTCGCTGATTTTCCTGCGCCACTTGGGAGCGTCGTCGAGATCGATCGCGACAGTTCCCAAGCGATTTGTGGCGAAGTCGTTGGCTTTCGCGACGATCAAACGATCGTCTATCCGCTGGGAGACTTGCGTGGATTGCGGCGCGGTCATCGGGTGCGATTGGTTCGGTCGTCGCGCCGATTGCCGGTTGGCGAAGCGCTGCTAGGACGAGTCGTCGATGCCAATTGCCGCGCCGTCGATGCCCGACCGCAACCGGTGCTGACGGAACGCGTTCATGCCAGCCGCCGTCCGCCGCCGGCGATGCAGCGACCGCGCATCGATCAGCCGCTCAGTACCGGCATTCGCGCAATCGACTCACTGGTGACTTGCGGTAAAGGGCAGCGACTGGGGATTTTCGCCGGTTCCGGAGTGGGAAAAAGTGTCACCCTTGGAATGATGGCCCGTTATACATCGGCCGCCGTCAATGTGATTGCATTGGTCGGCGAGCGCGGACGTGAGGTGAGCGAATTCATCGAGCGCGACTTAGGGCCGGCCGGCCTGGCGCGCAGCGTCGTCGTGGTGGCCACCAGCGATGAACCTGCGCTGCGACGCATTCAAGCTGCTCAAACCGCCACGGCGATTGCCGAATATTTTCGCGACGCCGGCCGCGATGTCTTGCTGATGATGGATTCACTGACGCGCTTCGCGATGGCCCAGCGAGAGATTGGCCTGGCCGCCGGCGAGCCGCCGACTGCGCGCGGCTATCCGCCGTCGGTATTTGCGATGTTGCCGCAATTGCTGGAGCGGGCCGGTCGCTCCTCCGGCGGTAGCATCACGGGTTTTTATACCGTCCTGGTCGAGGCCGACGATCCACAGGAGCCAATCAGTGATGCCGTGCGCGGACTACTCGATGGCCACATTTGGCTGTCGCGAAAGCTCGCCTCGCAAGCCCACTGGCCGGCGATCGACGTGCTGGAAAGCATCAGCCGCACGATGCCCGACATCACCACAAAACAGCATCGCAACGCCGCACAAACGATACGCGAATTGCTGGCAGCCTACCGCGATCACGAAGATCTAATTGCGATCGGTGCCTATCGCCGCGGCGCGAATCGCAAAGTCGACGTCGCCATCGACATGCTCGACGACTGCCAGCGGTTTCTGCGGCAATCCCTGGAAGAGCGAACGACGCTCGATGCGTCGCAAGCTGCCTTGATCTCACTGCACGAAGCGGCGCGGAGCAAACTATTGAGCTGAGCGACCGATGTGGTCCAAGGCCGACGACGAGTGATTGAGCCGCCAAACTCCCTTCGTATGATGCACACCTCCCATTTCCGCTTCGATCAAGTTCATCAATTCCGCCGCAGCGTTCGCGAACAACGGCGGCTCGAATTGCTAGAAGTGCAGCGTGCCGAAGACCAACTTGCCTGCCAGATTGCGCAACTGCATGATGAACTACAGTCGATCCGCTCGCAGGCTCGATCCGTCGTTCGTCCCGGCCAATTGGATCTGAGTCAATTGCGACATGCGCAGCGATACGAGCAGTCGCTGCGCAGCGAACTATCCCAGGCTCAACGTCGTTGCCAAACGTTGGCCGCCGAAGTCGAGCACCGCAGGCAGGCGCTCGTCGCGGCCGAGCAAGAGGTAAAGCTGTTAGATCGGCTGCAAGAACAGCAACGGGTTCGACGCCGTCTCGATCTGGCCCGCCGAGAAGCAAAATTGCATGACGAGTTGGCCATGGTCGCCAACTTTGCGCGAATTGATAGCTAAATTGCCCAGTCGAACCATCAATTGCCATTGATTTCGCAGGCCATTTCGGCGAAAAGTCTGCCTGGCGAATTGCCGCGCCGTGGGACGAGCCTGTCGGCTGGTCGTTCTTACGCTGAGCAGGTTAAAAACCTGCCCTACCGTTGCCCATGCTTGAACACGCCGCTGGAACTTGCGTCGATGGCTGGCAATTCACCGTGGTGCTGGGGCGCTGCTCGATCCCGCTCGGCGAAGCGCAACGGCTGTCGGCAGGACAGGTCATGACGCTCGATGAGCCGACCGACTCACCCGTCGAGATCTACGCCGCTGGCCGACTCGTCGCGCGTGGCGAGTTATTGACGCTGGATGGTCGTTTTTGCGTGCGCGTGACCGAAGTGTTCGCCGAGCAGGCGCTTCCGCGCGCAGCGTGACGAACCCGTTTTCCTACTTGCAAGCATTGGCACACGGATGTGCGGCAGCCGACGATCGTTGCATTGGATGCTCTTACCGCTGGCGATCGTTGTCGCGTGCCAGGCGGATCGATGTTTGGCCGAAGGGCCGCTGTTGCCGCTCAATTCCACACCTCATTCCGCACGTGCAGCGTCAAGCGACCGGGCCATTCAACGGGCGACTCACATCGAGCCGCTGCGCGAGGTCGATCCACGTTTGCGGCAGCCCTTATCTACGACAAAATTATCGCCACCCAGCGACGAGAACAAATCCAGGCGATCGGGTCCGCTAGGCGCAATATTTTCCGTCCTCGGCAGTCTCGCGATCGTGCTAGGAATCTTTTTTGGCGTTGCCTGGCTGGTGCGTCGCGGATTGCCACGCAGCGGCGGCCGCGTGCCGAGCGGAGTCATAGAAGTGCTCGGCAGTGCTTCCCTAGCCGCGAGAAGTCAGATGTACGTCCTGAGATTCGGCCGCAAACTATTGCTAGTCTGTATTTCGCAGGGCGGCGTCGAGACGCTTTCGGAAATCGAAGATGCCGCCGAAGTCGAGCGCCTGATCAAACTATGCCAGCCGCAGCGATCCCCCGCCGACGGCGCGTTCGACCAAGTTTTTGGTAAACTGATGCGCAGCACACCCGCCGAACAAACGGCTGCTGGCGGCGGCTTGGCAGCGTTGGCAGTGCGTAAGAAATCCGTATCTGACGGGGAGGCGAAACCATGAATTTGCGCCTCAGACATCAATTTGGCGTTGCCGCTTGCGTCATCCTCTGTTGCGCGTCGTCGCAGTCGTGGGCTCAGCAAGCTTCCACCGAACCGGCGCGAGCAAATATCCAAGCCAAACTCGATCTCCCCGAGGCGCTCGCCGGCGGCCCCCAACAGTGGACAAGCCCAGAAGGGCTGTCGTCGTCGCTCAAAACGATGCTTGTGCTGGGCGTGCTTAGTCTCGTGCCGGCAGTGCTGCTAATGACAACCTGCTTCGTGCGCATTGCCGTTGTTCTGGGGCTGTTGCGGCAAGCCCTCGGGGCACCGCAGCTTCCGCCTGCACAAGTTACGACGGCGCTGGCGATGTTTCTTACGCTGCTCACCATGTGGCCGGTTTGGAAACAAACATACGACATCGCCATCGTGCCCTACACCGAGCAGCAAATTGGCGGCGCAGATGCCTGGCAACGAGGAACGCAACCGATTCGCCGGTTTATGAGCGCTCAAATCGAACGCACTGGCAATAGTGACGACGTGTGGATGTTCTACAAATACCTGCCGTTGCAAACTTCGCAGCCGCAGACCTACGATGACGTGCCGCTGCAAGTGCTGTTGCCGGCGTTTTTATTGAGCGAGCTGAAAACGGCGTTCCTGATCGGCTTTCAGATCTTTCTACCGTTCGTCGTTCTCGACCTTGTCGTGGCCAGCGTGATCACGGCAATGGGCATGATGATGGTGCCGCCGGCGCTGATTTCGCTGCCCTTCAAGCTGCTGTTGTTCGTACTCGTCGATGGCTGGCATTTGGTGGTCGAAATGCTGATGCAAAGTTTTCAACCGATCGCGTAACGTTTCATGGTCGGTCGTCGGTTGCCCCAACCGCTTCACTACTCACGGTTTGTCATTCACCATTCGCCTCTCATGGAGCCTCAAGACGCCGTCGATTTGGTGCGCGAAGCGCTGATGCTGGCGCTCACGGTCAGCGCGCCGGTACTGGCCATCGGCATGATTGTCGGTTTGGCGATTTCGCTGCTTCAAGCGCTCACTCAAGTGCAAGAACAAACCGTCGCGCTGGTTCCCAAACTGCTCGCGATGCTCTTGGTGCTGGCGTTGACGCTGCCGTGGCTACTGGAGCAGGTCGTCGACTACGCGCGCCAGGTGTGGGAAAATATTCCAGGGTCGTTGTAATCGCATGACAACCGCCGTTTATTGGACTCCGCTGGTTACCTTTCTGCTTGTCGCCGCGCGGATGGCGGGAATGTGCCTTACCGCGCCACTGTTCGGGGTGCGCAGCCTGCCGTGGCAGGTGCGGCTGGTGCTGCCCGCGATGCTGGCGCTGACGCTGACGCCGATGCAGTGGTCGGCTGGCATGCCGGATCCTAGCAACGTGCTTGGTTTTTCGTTGCATCTGGCCGGTGAAGCGTTGATCGGCGCAGTGCTGGGCGTGGGCTTGATGCTGCTGCTGGCCGGCGCGCAAATCGCCGGACAAATCATCTCGCAAATGAGCGGCCTCTCGCTGGCTGAAGTGTATGGGGTCGATTTCGAAGCAAGCGCCCCGCTGTTTTCGCACTTGCTGTACATGCTGGCGCTGACGGTGTACGTGATCGTTGGCGGGCATCGGATGCTGATCGGCGCCGTCTTAGATAGCTATGTCGCGCTGCCGCTGGGTCGTGTGGTAGCGCCGCCGTCGCTTGCAATGCTGCTCGCGACATTGGCGACGGAGAGCTTTTCGCTCGGAATTCGCGTCGCAGCCCCGGCAGTGGTCGCGCTGCTGCTATCGACGATCGCGATTGGTTTCATCACCCGCACGCTGCCGCAAATCAACGCGTTCACGATCGGACTCGCGCTAAATATCGCGATCACGTTCATGGCGCTAGCGGCGTCGGTCGGCGCGATGGCTTGGCTGTTCCAGGAACAGATCGAGCCGGGCATAGAAACGATTCTCGACGCGATTCGCGTCGGTTCATAGCCTTTTGCTCCTCTCTGCTCATGTCTCATCGTTCGTAGTTGTCCATGGCCGACGTTGCGGAAAAAACCGTTGCTCCCACTCAGCCTCGACGCGACGATGCGCGGCGCGAGGGGCATGTTGCCCACAGCCACGACTTAGCGGCAGCAGCGCTGCTCGTTCTCGGCCTGCTGGCAATCTCTTGGCTCGGCGAGAGAATTGTCGCATTCTGTGGCCGTTTCGCGCAGGAACATCTCGGCAGCCAACCGTGGACTTTGTATGTCACGGGCCATTCTGCGTCCGATCCGTTGTCTGTCGCTGCCGATCGTGGCCAATCGCTGCTGATCGAGATCGTTTTGGCAATCGCTCCGTTGCTGGGTGTGCTGTTTGTCGCTGCGATGGTCGCGAATCTTGCCCAAACCGGCTTTCGCTGGCTGCCCGAGCGGCTCGCACCCGATGTCGGACGTATCAACCCGCTGGCCGGTCTGCGTCGAGTTTTTTCCCTTGGTGGCGGCGAACGCCTAGGGATGGCGCTGCTGAAGTTGGCCTGCGTCCTACTGGTGGCGTATATCAGTCTTTGGCAGCAGCGCGAAGTGATCGTCAATGCGGCAGCGCTCGAACTATCGCCACTTGCTGCCTGGATTGTCGAGATCGTCTATTGGACATGCCTCAAAATTGCCGTTGCCTTGCTAGCACTTGCTATCGGTGACTATGGCTATCAGCGCTGGAAGCTTGAGCGCGACTTGCGGATGACGCCTCAAGAGCTGCGCGAAGAGACTCGCAACCAGCAAGGCGATCCGCAGGTGCTTTCGCGGCGGAAAACGATCCAGCGTCAGCAAGGCATCGACCGCTTGGTGGCCGCCGTGCCGCAGGCAAAATTCGTCGTCACATTCGGTCGGCAATTGGCCGTGGCCATTGCCTACGACCCGGCGACAATGCCTGCGCCCAGAGTAGTTGCCAAAGGGGCGGGCGATGTGGCCGAACGCATTTGCGGCGTGGCCGACAAGCACGGCGTTCCAAGCATCGAGCGCCGCACTCTCGCGGAATCGCTCTACCGTCAAATTGGCTTCAATCAGCCCATCTCCGACGAACTATTCGATCCGGTCGCCAGAATTTTGGCGGAAATCTACCAGTTGAACGGCCAGTCGCTCATGCGCCGGGCGGCCTGAGGGATGATTTCCCCGGAAGCGCGGGTATGATTGAGGTGCTGAGTTCCGGATGCCCGATGGCGGAAACTCGGAGTCGATCCGAAATCTTGGGTTGGAGGTAAGCTCGGATCGTCGGATTGCCGCGCAAACCCATCCAGCATCCAAAATCGAGCATCCAGCATCAAGGATCCGGCATCGAGCGGCAGCCCGCCAGATCGCACTGCCGCAACAAGCTCTTTATCCCTCTGCCGCGTGTCGCACGAACTCACCCCACAATCATCGCCGAATCAGCCGCCAGGCGCTTTGCCGCCTGAGGCCGGATATTGCCGTTATTGCCAGGCCCCACTGTCGGCGTTTTATTATTTTTGCCTTGCCTGCGGCACACCGTACAAACCGTTCGACTCGGTCATCACGCCCGACCGGCCACGCCAGCTTTCCAATGAAGAATTGGTGCGGTTGAAAGCACCGCAGGTGGCCACGGTATTTTGGACCTATTTGGCCACCATTATCGGCGTAGGAGTGTTTTCCTACGTGCTGTTTCGCGAAGAGCGGCCTGACCTGCAATTGTTTTTGAACGAATTGGGTGTGCTCGCGGTCACCTGCGTATTCGGCTGGCGATATCGTCAATTGCTGGCCGTCCAATTTAAGCGGTTCGGATTCGACCACTACCAGGCATGGATCGCCATTGCGCTGACTCCGCCGCTGCTGGGACTGAACTTGCTGTATCACGACTGGATCATGCACCTGGCTCGCAACAAGCACGACATGTTCCAAGAGCTGCGCGACATCGGGATTTCCGAAGGAACGATGGTGCTGATGTTTTGCGTTGTTCCGGCGATTCTCGAAGAGATTGCCTACCGCGGATTGGTGCAGCATTGGCTGCAAGCCGCGTTGGCCCCGTGGCGGGCATTGGTCGTGGCGTCGTTTTTGTTTGCCATCACGCATTTATCGGTCATTAGCTGCCCCTACCTGTTTTTGGTAGGATGCCTGCTGGGATGGGCAAAGCAAAAAACCGGCAGCTTGTATCCATCGATGCTCATCCATTTCGTGCATAATTTCGTCGTGATTGAATACTTCCCACGGGCCTGATAGCTTGATGGGGGGATCTTCCCTGTCACTGTCCTTCGATTGTCCAATCTCGGCGTTCCTCGGTCACGCATTCCATGGATATGCTCGCCTTCCAATTGATTGTGATGCTCGTGTTTGCCGCCGTTGCGTCGGCAATCGCCAGTTCGAAGGGTCGCTCGGTGGTCGGCTGGTTTTTTGGTGGGTTTTTCGGTGGATTAATCGGCGTCATCATCGTGGCTGTGCTGCCAAACTTGAAGGAGCAAAAGTTCAAAGAAGAAGCAATGGAGCGCGAAAATCGCAGGCTTCGCGAGCAATTGATGCAAGAGCAAATTAAGACCGAGGCCTTTCGCCAACATGCCGCCGCCCGGCTCGATGCACACGATGGACATTTAGGAATCGACACGCGGTCGGTCGTCACCGCGCTTCCTTCGCCCGAAAATCCCGCGGCGCTAACGGACCCCCAATTGGTCGCGCTGCCGAATTTGGCTTCCGACTCGTGGCCCAACCAGGCGCCCACCGCGAATTCGCTCGAAACGCCGTTGGCGTCGGCTGAGACGCCGCTCTCTCCACTACCGTCGAGCAATGTTTCCTCGGCTTATCCCGCAGCGCCATCGTCCATCGGTCAACGGCAATGGTATTACGAAGTGCAAGGCAAAGCTCAGGGACCAATTTCAGACAGCGACTTGGTGCGTCTGGCTCAGCAAGGTTTGATCGTCGATTCGACGTTGGTTTGGACGCAGCAATTGGGCAATTGGAAAACGGCCGGCACGATTAAGTCCTTGAAGCAATTCCTAAAGACATAATCGAGGTGGAACACTCGACGCTAGAAGCAATTTGCATCCAGCATCCGGCATTCAGGATCGAGCATCCATTCGAATCACACCATGACCAGCGAAAAGATCGAAGGGACGCTCGTGCTCGATGGCCTCGTTCAAGGCCGCTTGGCGGACGGCGACGACCAGATCGAATCGAAGCTGCGCGAGTGGGTTGGCTTTGTCCATCGCTTGGGCATGCGGTTCAGCTTGCAGGTCACCGGCGCTACCTTCAGTCTGTTGCCCGAAACCAGCGCCGTCGCGATCCAACCGCTGGGCCAGCAGCCGGAAGACGCCGTCGGGCAGGCGCTCGAACAACTGGCGGAGCTCTTTGTCGAGCCGCAGCGCGGACAGTTGTTTTCGACGCTGCGCACGAGCGAATTCCGCAAAGGAGAAGAAGTTCAAACGGTCTACACGATCGTGCAGGGGATTGTTCGTCGGCATTCGCGCACGGTCGAGGCCGATACAACCCCGCCTCCCCAGCCGCTGTCGACCAGAGAAAAAGCAAAACTGGCCGCCGTCGCCGCGGGAATACTCGTCGTTGTGCTGGGCTTGGCGCTGCTAATTCCCGGCGTGCGGTCGATGTTTGGTGAAGTCGTCGATGTTGTCAAACCGTTTCATGCCGATGAAATTGTCATCAAGCTCGGCCCCTACAAAAAGTTCTTCAGCTTGGCGCTCGACGAGCAACAATCGAACCGCGCCCTTTGGACGGTGAAGCTAACACGAACCGGCGAATTTCCCAAGACCGCGACACAACTCGACGAAGCCGCCAAAGTCGCGGGCGACTCGGTGGCGGCGCGGCTGGTGATCGATAGTCTCGCCCGCGGCTACGTGCAAGTTGAATTTTTCGACGCCGACGACAAGTATCTCGGCAGCATCGATCTGCGCATCGCCGATCTGAAAGCGAAAGAGTCGATCGAGGGCCAAGTACAAGTGCCGTCAAAAACGAAGCCCGCGCGGATCGTCCTGATCCCGCAATGATCGCCGACCGCTCGCATCGGCTAACCCGAACTATTCAGTGCGCCGTGAAAAGGTGTTGGTTTTCCGTGGGTGCAAGTCCCACCCGGCAAAGGGTCGCTCCAGCCGGAAGCAGTCGGAGCGGCAGTGGAGGTGACGAAACTGTCGAAGCCTTCGATGTCAAAGGGTCGCTTCGGCGGCTCAGCGAGTCAACAGGCCGTAATGGAAACGTGAACGTCGAGCAGGCCTCGAAAAGGGTGATGTGGAAGCCGACCCGCCTGGACCACCCTGCGGGCGGTGCCCACGGGGAAGGCCGCGGCCGCGAAGGGTCAAAAAAAATGAGCGATAAGACCCCCGCAGTTCCACCGGGGTAGTGACGACGGCATGTTGACAAGGAAACCAACGCAACACGGGAAGCCCCAGCAGTGCCAGCGCGTGACAGGCAACCGATAGCCCGCGAGGGACCAGGTCGGGCTGCGATGGGGTGACGGAGAGGTTCATAGTAGCGAGGAAACCGGGTAACGCCGGTGGAGCGAAGGGGCCTCAGTTCAAGGACAACGCAAGAAGCAGCAAGGGACTGAGGGATTGACGATGAGTCTACCAACTCTCGAATCGGTTCAGAAGCTGCAGCGGGCGTTGCATGCCAAAGCGAAGGGAGAACCCAAATTCCGCTTTTACGCGCTGTACGACAAGGTGTACCGCAAAGACGTGCTGTGGCTGGCGCTGCGACGCTGCCGAATCAACGGCGGCAAGCCGGGCGTCGACGGCCAAACCTTTGAGGACATCGAACGCTACGGTGAAATGAAGTGGTTGGAAGAACTGGCGGAAGAACTCAGGATGAAGACGTACCAACCTCAGCCAGTACGTCGGGTGTACATTCCCAAACCAGATGGAAAACGGCGGCCTCTGGGCATTCCGACGATCAAAGATCGCGTCGTGCAAACGGCGCTGCTGATCGTGCTGGAACCGATCTTCGAGGCCGACCTGCAGCCGGAGCAATACGCCTACCGCACCGGGCGCAGCGCGCTGGATGCAGTGCAGGCCGTGCATCGGCTGCTCAACACCGGTTACACGGAAGTGATCGATGCAGACCTGTCGGGCTACTTCGATTCGATCCCGCATGCCGAGTTGATGCAGTGCTTGGCCCGTCGCATCAGCGACAAGGCCGTGTTGCACTTGGTCAAACTCTGGCTCGTGGTGCCGGTCGAACAGCGAGACGCCCGAGGGCATGTGCATCGCACTACTCGCAACAAGGACGAAGGACGAGGCAGCCCGCAAGGCGCTCCGATCTCACCGATGTTGGCGAATCTGTACATGCGGCGGTTCGTGCTGGGCTGGAAAACGCTGGGCTGCCAGCAACAGTTTCGCGCTCAAATCGTCAACTACGCCGACGACTTTGTGATCTGCTGCCGCGGTTCAGCCGAACAGGCGGCTGCGGCGATGCGAACCATGATGTCACGACTGAAACTGATGGTCAATGAGCGGAAAACGAAACTCTGCCGGGTGCCCGAGCAAACGTTCGATTTCCTGGGTTACACGTTCGGCCGCTGCTACTCGACGAAAACCGGACGAGCCTACTTGGGCACACGCCCGGCCCAGTCGAGGATTCGCAAACTCTGCGAATCGATCGGTCAGCAGACGACCCGACGACGCACCTTACGGGACGCCGACGAACTGGTGGGACGCCTGAATCGCCAACTGCGCGGCTGGGCGAACTACTTCCGCTTGGGTCCAGTGAGCAAAGCCTACCGTGCCGTGGACCGCCACGTCACGCACCGGCTCCGCCAGTGGTTGTGTGCCAAGCACAAGATAGCCGGTCAGGGAACTGCACGCTTCCCCGACGAGTACCTTTACCAAACGCTTGGTCTGGTCCGGCTGTCGCTACTGACCCGCAACCTCCCGTGGGCGAAAGCATGAAAACATGTGAATCAAACGATCCTTGTCCGAAAGCCGGATGCGGGAAAACCGCCCGTCCGGTTTGACGAGCGGGAAGTGGAAACGGAGCACGGTCGGGCTAGTGAGACACCGGCAAACGAAAGAGCCGGAAACCGTTAGGCCCGCGCCTAAACCACCGCGCCACTTCTCGACTCTACTTACTCCCCGCTGATGTCCTATTCCTTCGCGCTGGCTGCGTTGAGGGCCGTTTCGATGGCTTTGGCGGTGATCTGTTCATGGACCTTCTGGAATACGTTCATTTGGTCCGAATCACTCATTTCTTTGGGGAGCGGCCAGATTTCTCCGACTGCATCGAACCGCTGTTTCCAGAGGGCATTGAACTTTTCTTCAAATGCGGCGATTAGCGATTGGTCCTCTTCGTCGCACGAGGGGCCATCGATAAAGGGATCGACGTAAACGATCTTTCCTTGTTTGTTGACGACGACCATGAATCCAGAGTGGGGAATTCCGTAAGCGTGGAGCGTCGCCGAATTTTCGACCATCGAGCCTTTGTCGATCGCCGCCAGTCCGCCTACTTTGACGGATGCGCGGTGTTCTTCGATTTGTTTGGCCAACTTGTCGGTGTCATAGGCAGCGCTGTAGAGGCTGACAAACGCCACCGGCTTGCCTTCGAATCGCTGCTCGAGCAATGGCTGCCGCGGGTCGGATTCCAAACTGCCGTTGCAGCCGAAGCCGCAGAAATCGAGCACCAGCACCTGCCCGCGGAAGTCGTCGAGCTTGCGCTGCTTTCCATCGAGCCAGCGCGCGATCGAGAGGGGCGGGGCCGATTGGCCGACCTGCACCAGCGGCTGCCGCTCGAGGGCGCCGATCACCTTGCCGGCGTCGTGGTCGTAGATCTTTTGCCCGTCGGGAAATGGCAGGTCGAAGAAATTAGCGGCCAGCTTGAAGTGAGTCTCAATGAGCAAGCAGTCCCAGCTGCATCGCCGGGCAACGACCTGTTTGGGAGATTCGCGAGTCCCCGCGCGCACTTCCGCCCACTGCTCGTTGGTTAGCTGTACGTCGGGGTCGTTTGTCATGGACTCCATCACCATCTTTGTCGGGTAATGGCCGCCACCTGGCAACGTGTAGATTTCCTGGGTCGTGGTGACATTGCCCGGAGGCCAGCGGTCGAAGACTTCGGTTGGCGGCTCCTTGGTCGTCGCTTCGTCGGTAACTTGTCGCTGGTACATTTTTAGCGGCCAAGCCCCACGGTCCAGGTCTAGCCAACCTCGATAATGCATTGGCACTCGCAACGGTGCGATGACCTCCACCACGGTCAGCGTTCGGCCGTCGATGACTTCCTGGCGAAGGACTCGATACTTGTCGGCCGATTGAGAAAAGAAGGCGTCGTACGGATGGTGCTCGCCCCAATCTGGTCGCGTCATGTCGGTCAGTGGCGGAAGGTGTAGATTCATCAACTGGCATAGATGTTTTTTCTGCATGATGTAAGCGAACTGGCCCGTGCTGCGGTGCCACCACTTTCCAGCGGGACTTGCTGATTCGCATCGCGAATAGATGCCGATGTCGGCGTAAGTGGTCGTGAGGGCATCGGCGGAGATTGGCCGATCGGGAAACTTCCACTTTTCGGCCGCTGCTGTGGTGTCAAAGTCGTCGATTGACTCGCGATATTGATAGTTCTCGCCGTCGATGAAAATCTCCATTGTGTGATGCGTTTGGAACGGCTTCGCTTCCCGCAGCACTTCCAGATGCCGCCCGGAACGCTGCCCGAGCGACGCCTTGAGCAGCGCGACGGCCTCGGCCCCGCGCATGCTTTTGCCATTCACTTCGATACTTACCTCTTCAGGTTTGGTATCTGTGAGATACTTGAGCAGAACCTCGTGCTCCTGCGCCTGCTTATTCATTCGGCGAGATTCCACGTCGGTCATTTCATAGGGCTGCACGAGCTGCAGGTGCAGGTTTGACAGTTGCTCTTTGTTTCGGCGATAGATCGTGAGGATTTGCTCGGCCGTCGGCAAATCGGCCATTGGGCGTTCTGCACCAGTGGCAGTCAGCGACGGACTCGTTGCCGCACCGAACAGCACCACGAGGAAAAGCTGGAACAGGCGGCAATCTCTAGCATAGCGAAACATATTCTCCTCCTTTAAGGTGCCGCGACTGTCAGAAGATTGACAGTCGACGCCGGAATGCTGTGCGGCACCCTTATGGGCAGGGGATGATACCACAAAGGGCGCGGAATCGCCTATACGCGTATCGGCCAGGAAAACCGGGGCGTAAGAACGGGTTCGTTGAATTGGCGTGATTGGTTAGACTTGGGTTTGAGAAGTCTGGCAGCCATTACAACGGTATGGCCCGTTCGGAAAAAAATGCAACATGATGAGGTGAACAAGTCAGCGACGCAACAACGAAAGAACAGGCCGCGCAGCATTCGTGGGCGTTTGGCCATGGATTGCAGTTTTTGTCGGGTGAGGCCCTGTAAGAAATCTTGTGTCAGCTAGCAGAAGATGGTAGTTGTCCTTACCTTTTTCTGAAATCGGAGACTGACGCATGGATGCCACGTTACAGCGGCGGGCGGAAGAGTTTGCTGGCGAGTTTTCCAATCAGCTGCGAACGGCCCAGGATTTGACGGACTTGACGCGGCTGATGGTGAAGTCGCTGTTAGAGCGGATGCTGAATACGGAATTGGATGTCCATTTGGGGCGCAAGGCGTTGCCGCTGGCGGCCGGGCCTGCGGTGGGGTTAACTAAAGGGGACGGGAGTCGTTTCTTGACCAAGACGGCGTGGAGCAGAAAACGGGTCAGAACTATTTTTAACTTCTGCTTGTGTCGGTAAATCCTGACCCTTTTTGACCCTCCTCCCGATCCGTTCACCGGGCCGAACACCATCACCCGCACGATCGGCTACGCCTACGACGATGCCGGGCGGCTGGATACCGTCACCGACCGCGACGGCAACGACGATCCGGCTTCGGCCGACTACGATTACGATTACGACAACCTCAGCCGCGTCAACTATCTGACGCAAACGCTCGTCGGCCTGACGCCGCAGGTCGATTTCACGCTCGGCTACGAAGACCGCCCGTTGACGGTGCCGCGGGCCATCGAGGCCAATCCGCCGCGGGCCAGGCTCGCCAGCCGGGCGGAGGAGTATCCGTGGAGCAGTTGCCGACTGCATGGAGTCGGTGAAGCGGATGAATGGGTCGATCGCTCGATCGCGTACGAGGAACTCTCGCCTTACCCGATAATTCGCCGGCGCAAATGGGCCGAGAAGGTGCATCTCGCACGGGAGGAAGCGACTTTGGCGCAGATTCGTCGTTCGACGGACAGCGGTCTGTCCTCAGAGGACGAAGCCTGGGTGAAGCGATTGGCCCGCAAGCTGAACCTCGATCCGACGATCCGGCCGCGCGGCCGCCCTCGAAAACGAGCGGCGACCTAGAAATCAGTTCTGAACCATTTGTTGATCCGCACGCCGCACGTGAAGGCTGAGCAGCAATATATGAACTTCAAACGTCCACTTCTCCCTACCAGAAACTGACGTGATCGTCGTTGCCGCACGAGAATTGAAATTCCAACTCCGGCAATTGTCGCTGATATCAGCGATTGCGGTTCCGCAACTGGCAAAGCACTGGGACCGGGAGCGTAGGGAAATTGAGTTTGCCAAATCACGAAATCCGCTCCATCGACATCCCCATCGCCGTCGGCATCGCCTTCAATCAGGGTTGCACCATCCTGAGTTGGAAAATGCGCTTGCCAAATTACAAAGTCGGCTCCGTCCACGTCGCCGTCCAAATCGGAATCGCCAGGTTCGGGGACATTCACAAGCAGGGCAAAGCTGAATGGCTCGACGCCAAACTCGGCACTGCTCAGTGGTTCGAACTGCCAGTTGCCAATTAGTGGCGCTGCGGCGTCAACGTCAAAATCCGCACCGATTCCCGGCACCGCCAACAACAATTTCTCCGGGTTGGATAGCGTAATTGTGTCCGGTAAATTGGAAGTGTTGACCAGCCACTGTCCCCAAGAAAAAGACCACGTATTGATGCCCTGCAAATCAACGTGCGGATCTACACCGTAGGTTCCATTGGTTTCAGTCGCCGGAAGCGATAGGTGGCTCGCTCCTGGATTGGTGGCGTTATACCACTGGTTTCCCGCAAAGGTAAATGTCGCCGGCAGTGTGTTTGCACCGACATTGATCGCCTCGGCTAAATCTCCCCCATTCCACTGGAAGATGTTGTTCTCCAGCAGACCGCCCTGAGTATTGACGAAGCCTGGTTGCGTATTCTCCTTGAGAATGCGAGCGATATATAGACTTGGCCGATATACGACATTGTTTCTGAATACGCCATCCCGCACGTTAATAAAACTCACGGCCGAACGGATTCCTTGTCCGGCATTACCGTTATTCAAGATCACGTTCCCTTCGGCCACAATCCCGCTCGCTTCGACATCTCCGGGAGGCTGGGGACGAAAAAACTGCAACCCCGTCGATCCACCGATCTGAATAGCGCGCTCGTTGGCGTTGACAAATCGATTGGCTCGGACGACTACATCGGTGGAACCACCCTTGGCTTGAAAACCGGTCCCGCCTCCCGGAGTAGTATTTTCAAAGTAGGACCGTTCCACAATTCCATGATGCGAACCGACCAGGTTAAACGCCGTACCGCCGCCGCCCCAGCCCACGACATTGACCCGATCGACAAAAAAATGGTCCACGCCCGTCAATTTAATACCATCGCCTGCACCCTTTCGAAGTTGTACGCATTCAATGCGGATGTCCGTCGAAGTGCTTGTGATGCCGCCCGCGACATCGTCGATGTTGATGCCGTTGACTGAGGCGTTCTCCACGATCAAGTCCTGCAGAGTGATCCCCGATACGCGACTCATCTTGAAACCTTCCCCGACACCGCTGGCATCGATGATCGCCGGATTGGCTGGATCCATACTGCGAATCGTCAGATCACTATTGCCGATCAATTCGAATCGACCAGCATATCGCCCGGGCTGCAACAAGATTTCGTCCCCTGCGGCGGCGCTATTGATTGCGCTGAGGAATTCCGAGACGCTGCCCACCTCGATCGAATCCGCCCGTAGCGATTGGGCCATCGACAGAAAGGCGAGAGAAACAACGCATGTTGCAACGCATCGCGCACAAGTTTTGGACATTAGGCGTACTCTTCGTCGACAATCGGGCCATCGATCGATCCACACCACAGATAGCGACGGCTGAGGATGGCAAAGGACAATCGGTTGGTGTGCCGCTCAACAGGTCGAACAATCGAACCCAGTTTACCGGAGGCGGGGGTGATTGCAATTCATCCCCCTACAAGTGGCATCTATTAACACTGAGCGCGTTCCTTTGTCCGCACAAAGGAACGATGCGGCTGCAGGTTCTCTTCGCCTACGGAGCATCCTTTGTTTCCTTCAATGCCGCTGGCGGAGCGTTCGTCTTCGGCGAACAGGCTGGCCTTTTGGAGCAGCGGACTTTCTTGGAGTGGTACAAGAAAATGGTAAAAGGGGTCAGCGTGCATCGGCGCAAGTCTGAGGAAGGTAGCGAATGAAAGAATTGTATGAGGTAGGACCTAGCCAGTCGCCTCGGCCTCGAGTGATGCGTTGGGCTGGGCAACCAACCTAGCGAAGCGTTCACAGAGGTACCGCGATAGACCAGGACTTGCGGACAGCGGCGGCAATGGTGTGGGGGTAGCTTGAGCCAGGGGGCCACGCAGGACATCCATCGACCGCCGAAATTATCCTCCCGCGTGCCGACCTTGGAAAATCACGGGCCACTGGGCAAGCGGCCGCTGTTTTCGTTCGTGTTATCGCGCGTTCGTGGTCCGATCCCCGCCCGGCAGCCCTGATCCTAATGTTATATCTCACACCTCTTGACAGGAACCTATACATGCGATAACATGGACAGGCCAGCACCATCGCTGGCGCGGCCCGCCGTGCCGAACAGCATGCGGTGGCCGATGATCTTTGACAAATAATCTCCGCACTCGGCAACCCGCGGCCACCGCCCGGCCGCGTCGCAGTTCGCTCAAGGCTTATCACTCGACGGCTTCCCTCATATTCGCCCCGCGCTTTTGCATGATGTTGCTTTTGACGCCCGCACTATGCAAAAAACATCCAGCAGCCACCCCCTTATTTTCCATCGACCCTCGCCACACCTCAAACCTTAAAAACACCCGTAAATTCCCGATCCATTTCGCTTCCGCTTTCCAGTTTTATGCGCACCCCCCCGGAAATGAACCGGAAATGAATTCCGCGAAAATCTGCACGGCGCTCGGGCGAAATGCACTTTTCCGATTCCTTCATTTCCACGTAAAAAAATATTTGCAAATCACGCTACGATGCCAACCGCGAATCACGCGGCAATCCAGGTCGCGATCGGGTACGCCTCGTCTCACCCTTCGCCAAATCGAAAAATGCTCCCCGCCTCTTGACTCGCGGTAAATCACCGCTATGATACGCAAGTACAGTACTTATCCATTGATATTCATAACCACCGGCCCAATTAAGAAGATCGCCCCACATGCACATCAAACCCATGACCAAAGCTCTCCTTTCTGCGGCAACTTCGAATCGCGAGCTTGTTTGCTTTTGGCCTGTGTTCTGTAGCCAATGGTCAGTTGTCCCTATTCCCTAAGTCGCCTTTCCTTGGCGGCATGAGACCGTGCCGAACGTCGGCCACAGCAACTCGAAAATGGCTCCGGCGGCGGCTCAATTCATGTTTCGAGAACCAGTAGCGGCCCCGCATTGAACGATAAGGTGCAATGGAACCACGAATCAGCATCATTACCCTCGGCGTCAACGACCTCGAAGCGTCGCTGCGATTCTATCGCGACGGTCTGGGTTGGCCAACGACCTGGGATGCCGACAAAGGAGTGGTCTTCTTCCAATCGAACGGCGCATGTTTAGCCTTGTATCCAATCGCTGAATTGGCCAAAGATATACGCGACGATCTGGATTGTTCTCGATCGAAGTTCGCTGGCATTACCTTGGCACACAATGTTCGTGAGCGGGAAGAGGTCGATCGAGTTCTTCAACAGGCCGAATCCGCCGGAGGCAACATTGAAAAGCCCGCTCAAGATACGTTTTGGGGTGGCTACGGCGGTTACTTTTCCGATCCCGACGGTCACATCTGGGAGGTCGCTTGGGGGGCTTTTGAATTTCGAGAGGACGGAAGTTTGATAATTCCGTGACGATTCCCAAGCGAGCGCCCAATGACATGCTGGGCAAATTCAGTGGAAATCGCGGCGAGTCATTCGTCGGCTGATTTCGGCTGCTGATAATACTTGGTGATGTCGATTCCGCCGCGTTGTTCTTCTTCGATTAGCTTCAATCGCGTTTCGAGGCGCTCCACGCGGCGTAACAGTGCGGGAACAATTTCGGGGGTTTGGTCGATCGGTTCTTGCTTGGGGACGGCAGGATATCCCAGTTGACGGTGGAGAGCGGCGAAGAGAAAGAGCGGATCTTTGCGGCGGTTGGCCAACGCGATGCGTCCTTCTTTCGCGCCGAAGAGCATGGGCTTGTCGGCTTCGGCGTCGAGACCTTGGCGGCGGCGGTCGAGCGGGTATTGCTCGCTGCGAACATAGATCATGTCGGCGATATCGATCAGGCCGACCTGGCGGCGGACGACGAGGATCCAGTCGCGCCAGTCGTCATCGAAGATCGGATCGCCGGCGATCGCTTCCAGGCCACGGTCATAGCCGAGGCGGTTGCGGCTGAGGCATTCAAACTGAAAGAGAAACACACCTTGTGGCGATGCCTCTTTGGCGCGATATCCGGCTTCGCGTTCCAGGATCCTCAGGGCCACGCCGATATCGAATTTACTGCGCTCATTTTCAGACTCGGCGACAACATACGTTTGGAACGGCGTGAAGTAATGGCTGAGCTTGGCCATCGCAGGGGCAAATACCCCGCTGTGCTTGAGTTCGCTGGCTAGAAAGTCCATCGCCATCGGCAGGCGGGTCGTCGAGAGAATTTCTTCCTTGATCCACTTGAGCAAGTCTTGCATGGCCATGTTCTGGCGCATGCGCTCGCCGAGAGAGCGGAAAAGGTAGGCTTGTTCGACGTATTCTTCGCTGGGGAGCATGGCGAGGCCCGGGAGGCTGATTAAGTGTAGCGTGCAGGGGAATTAAAGTAGACGAAAGATGCTAGATTCTGGTTTCTGGATTGTGGACCTCGGCGGCTTGGGCGAACCAATCTATAATGATAGGTGGAGTTGGAGGACGACAGCAAACGACGTTTGCGTTCCTTTGAGAGATGACGATTGCCTGCATCCTGGTGCAATCAGCCAGATACCAATGCCGCCTGTTCAGCATCCAGAATCTAGCATCCAACATTTTGGCCACGGAGCCCTTCACTTGAACGCACATTTTTCATCGGTTGAAGACGCCGTTGCCGCGATTCGGCGGGGCGAAGTGGTCATTGTCGTCGATGCCGAAGATCGCGAGAACGAAGGCGATTTTATTGGTGCGGCGGACAAGGTGACGCCGGAGATGGTCAACTTCATGATTCGCGAAGGGCGGGGGCAACTTTGCATGCCGATCTTGCCCGATGTGGCCGAGAGGCTGAAGTTGCCACAGATGTGCGATGTGAACTCGGCACCGTTGGGAACGGCGTTTACGGTGCCGGTCGATCATCGGACTTCGCGGACTGGCATCACTGCGCAGGAGCGGGCAACGACGATTCAGGCGATTGTCGATCCGACGAGCAAGCCGAGCGACTTTGTGCGGCCAGGACATTTGTGCGGCCTCGTCGCGAAAGAAGGAGGCGTACTGCGGCGCGCAGGGCATACCGAAGCGGCGGTCGATCTGGCGCGGCTGTCGGAGTTGTCGCCGGCGGGCGTGTTGTGCGAGATTTTAGACGAGCATGGTGATCGGGCTGGCCGCGAGAAATTGTTTGAGCTGGCGAAGAAATATGAATTGCACATTATTTCGATCGAAGAGTTGATTCGCTATCGGCGGGCGCGCGAGAAGCTCGTCTATCGAATTGCCGAGGCGGAGCTGCCGACGCGGTATGGGCCGTTCAAGTTGATCGCTTACGGCGTAAAGTACGAATCGCAGCAACCGATGGTGTTGGTGATGGGAGATCTTTCCCAAACCGCTGCGCCGCTGGTGCGACTGCATTCGTCGTGCTACACCGGTGATGTGCTCGATTCGCTGCGCTGCGATTGCGGCGATCAGTTGCACATGGCGCTCGAGATGATCGGCCAGGCCGGCGCGGGAGTGCTCATCTACCTGCCTCAAGAAGGGCGCGGAATTGGACTCGTCGAGAAGATCAAAGCGTATCAATTGCAGGACCAGGGGCTCGATACGGTCGAGGCGAACTTGGCGCTCGGTTATAAAGCTGATGTCCGCGATTATGGCGTGGGGATTCAACTGCTGAAGGATTTGGGACTGTCGAAGGTGCGGCTGCTGACGAACAATCCGAAAAAGACCGATGCGTTTGTTTATGGCGGGTTCGATTTGCAAGTGATTGACCAGGTGCCCATTCTGCCGCCGGTGCATGAGCACAACGCTCGCTACATAGCGACGAAGCGCGATAAGATGGGGCATCGGCTGCCGGGAAATGCGTGAGCAAGTTCGACCGCGGCTGAATTTGCAACAATTCCAATGAAGTCCACGCCTCTAAGTTTTTGCGAATTCGGCAACAGGAGGAATTGCGAATTGAGCGAATTTGTGATCTTGCCCGCGGACACTAATCAGGCGCGCGGGATTGCGCAGTACGCGATTGATTTTGTCAAGAAAAAGTTTGCGGCCGAGCCAAGTGCCAAGGTTTGGCAGCGGCTGGAGCTGTTCCATTTGGATAGCGTGGCGTGCGGTGTGTCGGCCTTGGCGCTCGGATGCAATGCGCCGACGGTGCTGCGGTGCGAAGCTCTCGAATACCCATTCTCACGTCTCCCAGCCGCGGAAGGCGGGCCGGAGGTGAGGGGGCGAGGGGCGTTTTGCTTGGGCTCAAACATTGCAGTGAAGCCCGAAAAGGCCGTCGTTGCCAACAGTTCCGCGGTGCGCGAGTGGGACGCGAATGGGACGAATTTCGGCTACGACTCCGCGCGCGGGCATACGGCCGGAGAGTTTGGACATAACGATTTTTATCCCGTGGCCATTGCCGCGGCTCAGCATCGCGGGCTTGACGGCGCGGCGGCTCTGCGCGGGATGCTGGCGATCGACGAAATCCGCGGACGGCTCGCGGAAGTGTTTTCCCTGAAGTCGTACAAGATCGATCACGTCGTTCATGGGGCGATTGCATCGGCGACGGTGTATGGAGCGATGTGCGGGGCGACGGTCGATCAAATCGAGTCGGCAATCGGCATGGTCGTGGCCCATTACGTTCCATTCCGGGCGATTCGGCACGGCAAGCAGCTTTCGGATTCGAAGGGGGCGTCGGCGGCGATCAGTGCGGAAGTCGCGGTGCTGAGCGCCAAACGGGCAATGCGAGGCTTCATCGGGCCGACGGATATTTTCCGCAATCCCGAGGCGATTTTTTGCTTGTTCGAGAAGCAGCCAATGGGGCGCAGCCCGTTTGATTTGCTACTGGCGACCGGCGGCGACGATTTCGCTGTCATGGGGATGCATTTCAAGCTTGGACTGTACGAGCATCAATCGGCCGGAGCGATTCAGGGGGCGATCGATTTGCTAATGCGACACCCGCAGCTACTCGAAAGCCCGGAACAACTAAAGTCGGTTCGAATCACGATCTACGAGCCGGCGTTTTCGATCATCGGCGACCCTGCAAAGCGCAACCCGCGGACGCGGCAAAGCGCCGATCACTCGATGGTGTATATTATCGCGACGCTATTGCGAAAGGCGTTTGAACGGAAAGTGGCAGGATGGAAAGAATTGATGCTGCTGCCAGCGGACTATGACGACGCGGTACTTGTGAACCCGTTGACACGGCAACTCATGAACCGCATCGAGTTCCGTCACGGGGGGACAGAATATGATGCGAAGTATCCGGATGGTATTCCAACGAAGCTGGAGGTGAAGCATGAAAAGCTTGGCCATTTGTCGAGCGGGCTGGTGATGTATCCGTTGGGGCATGCGAGGAATCGTGGCGGCGAATTGCTCGCTGCATTGGAGCATAAATTCGCAGCCTTAACGGAACTGGCAGTTAGTGACGCGAACGCATTGAGGATAAGATTTAAAGATTTGTCGGACAAATCGGCGAGTGAGATTTGTAATATTTATGCATTACCTATCCGTGGAATATAGCCATACTTCAAGCCGCCCAAAATAAGGCCCGATCTAGGCTGACTTGAAATCGTCGAGCGACACGATTCGTCCATCGACGTTCGGCAATTGAAATGACGGGGCTAAAGTGCCAAGCGGCAACATCGTACTCGGCGTGCGTGCCATGGGAAACCTCCATCGAATGGAAACCGGATCTCGCAACAAAGCTATTCTATCGCTGCCAAGCAACACTCCCATCCCCTGCATTGTCAGGGCTGCGCGCTTCTTGATCTTGGACAGCCAGGCATCTCTGCCCGTTTGCATCTGCGCAGGTGCATCGTCGCTGGTTTTCCAACCATTTTCCGTGGCATTCCGGCGGATGCAGCGTGCGTTCACGTCATGCAGCATTGAAGCCGTCCCCATGCGACGAGGCGCAGGTCAGCTTTTGCCTGGTCCATGCGGCTTGGTGGAAAGCGAGTCGTCGGTGACATTGCGTGATTTTCAAAAATATTTTTGTGGTGGAAATGAAGGAATCGGAACAGTGCGTTTTGTTCGGGCGCCGCGAAGATTTTTGCGGCATTCATTTCCGGTTCATTTCCGGGGGGGTGCGCAAATAATCGGCGGGCGGAAGCGAAATGGATCGGGAATTTACGAGTGTTTATGAGGTTTGAGGCGTGGCGAGGGTCGATGGAAAATAAGGGGGTGGATGCTGGATAATCGATCCTGAATGCTGGATGT
>JADZDJ010000085.1 GCA_020851115.1 Pirellulales bacterium | reverse complement strand
TACGAGTTCTTTGTGTTTCTCTCCACGACACTATTTATCAACAGCCTGGTCGAAGCTTTTTTTATGCCCAATGCCGAAGAGTTTAGTGAACTGGTGCGCACCGGTGGGCTAGATTTCGCGCTGCTCAAACCGATCGACACACAGTTTTTGGTATCTCTCACGAAGGTCGATTGGTCGAGTTTCTCGAATTTCGCATTCGCAATTCTACTGCTCGGCTACTCGCTGTCGCGGATCGATTACACGCCGGGTCTGGCGGAAATCGTACTCTATCCGTTCTATGTGCTCTGTGGCGTGGCGATTCTTTATAGCTTGATGATCGCACTGGCGGCCACCAGCGTGTGGCTGGGGCGCAATCAAACGCTTTACGATTTCTGGTTTTATGTCACGAGTTTTTCTCGGTATCCAAGAGAAATCTATCGCGGCGCGATCGGCGACCCGTTGCGGATAATATTCACATACCTCGTTCCTGTCATGATTGTCGTCAACGTTCCCGCCCGGCTAATGGCTCTGCCAATGCGACCGAATTATTGGTATTTGGCGCTGTTTGCGTTGCTGGCAACTGCCGTTAGCCTGCTTGCATCTCGTTGGCTGTTCGTCCGTTCGCTGGAAGCATACCGAAGTGCAAGCAGTTGAAGGAGCCGCCGGCCTTGGCGGCTAGAAGATTTGACTGTCATGCAGCATTCGGCTTGCCGACGAACCCTCTGCTGCTGCCTACCACTGAAAAATTCCGCGAAACCTTTTTGCCTGTTGCGGGTTTTATCCCTTATCCACTCCGCACATCGCGGCGTGAAATCAGGATGATTCTTTGAGGGAGAAAATGCCATGTTGCAGGTGGGAAGTGTGAAACTATCGATTGCGGCGACCGCGATGGTCGCGATGGCAATTGGTCGCTCGGCGATTGCCGATGACGAAAATCGCAGTTCGCGCAGTGAATCCAACGCCAGAGCCTGGCAGCACTTGCGCGATGAAATGGGCCGGCAAGGATCGGGTCGAGATAGCCGCGAGCAGCGAGCGGACCGTGGCAATCGTGAAGGTCGTGACATTGATGCTCTCCGAGATGGCGATCGAGATCGGCCAAGTTTTAATGGCCGAAGACGCGGTGGAGAGCGTGGCCCTTCTGCGAACCGCAGCCCTGGCGGCAACCGCCAAGAACCGGTCGGGTTCGGTGGCGAATTCGGCGAATGGATGCGTCGATTCGCTGCATTTCGAGATGGCCGTGGTGGCAATGATTCCAATCTGCCGCGCTTTGGTGACCACCGTGATCCGCGACCTGACATGGCGCACCATGATGATAAAGATGATGGCCCACACGGTAGAAAGGGCCCGCAAACGCACGGCGATTCTGGCCGACGCAGCGGAATGACTATGCGCAGCATACGTCACGGTTCGCCAGGATTCGCTTGGCGCGAAGGCGGTCATCCTCGACAACAGTCTGGTTTCCGTGGTCCGATGTGGTCACACCGAGCCGGATTCGGCCGCGGCGGCGACCATTATCGCGGGCCGATGTTCGCCAGCCGTGGTCACGGCGGTCGACCGGCAATCCATCGCCGCGGTGGGCCACAATGGGATTTTGGCCGATCGCGCCGCAGCGGCGACGGCCGCTTTGCGGAGCGAGGCGCGAGAAACTTCGGCGGGCACGCCGACCGTTTCACCAGCGGCACTGGTCGTGGCTTCGGTAATCGTAGCTTCGGTGATAGGGAATCTCGCCGCAGTGGCACTCACGGCTGGAGATCTCACGATTGGCGTATTGGCGACTGGAACTTTGACGATTGGGGCTTTGGCGACTGGGGCCAATTCGCTCGCGCTGGAAGTTGGCATGGTGGCCATCAACATCGCGATTTCGCAGGCCGCAGAGATGGGCACGATGGCTATCACGATCGTGGTAGGCAGCGTGGCAATCTTGCCAATTACTCCCGCGGTGGTCACGGCGGGCACGGAGATCACGGGCTGATGGCGTACGGCAGCCGAGGGTTCTACCACGGGCCCCGAATGGCGCGACACGACGGCCCGCAGCACTTTGGCCCGCGAGGTGCCGCACCAAAAGGTCATGGTCGCCCGCGCGGCGGCAACTATTCACACCACGATCGGAGTTAGTCGATTGCGCGGCTGACGACTCCGCTGTGATTTCGCAAACGGGGTGTAACAGCGACCTCGTTTGCAGCAATGGGAAAATACTGAAACCAGTCCGAGCCTGCCTGTCCAGTACGCAACGGCTGTCAGACCCCGGTAAAGGTTCCGATGAGGCATCTTCACCGGGGTCGCTTTGTTGTCTCATGCCTTCGGCGCGTCATCGTGGTAGCTCTTGAAGAGACAATCCTCCTACAGCCATCCTGGCAGGCATCTCGTGTTTGGTGGTTATCGTGCGCGAGGATGCGCCTTCTCATACACCTTCCGCAGATTCGCCGTCGTCAAGTGCGTGTAGATTTGCGTCGTGCCGAGGCTCTTGTGGCCGAGCAATTCCTGCACGCTACGAATGTCGGCGCCGCGGTCGAGCAAGTGGGTGGCAAAGCTATGCCGCAGCGTGTGTGGAGTAGTGCGGCGGTCGAGGCCGGCCGTTTCGATATGTTTTTCCAGCAATCGCCCGACGCTCCGTGTAGTAAGTCGCTTGCCGAATTTGTTGGTGAAAATCGGCGGGCTTGGAGATTTTTTTAACGATTCCGCCAGATGACGCTTTTGGAGCCAACGCTCGATCGCTTGGTGAGCATATGAACCGACCGGCGCCAAGCGTTCTTTGCGACCTTTGCCGCGAACTCGCATAATGCCGGCAGACTGGTCGATGTCGTCATCGTTGAGGCCAACGAGTTCGCTCACACGGAGACCTGCCGAATACATTGTTTCGAGCATCGCCCGATCGCGCAAACCAAACGGTCGATTTGCCAGCGGCGCTTCGAGCAACTTCCCAACGTCGTCACTCGACAGAAAGTGAGGCAAATCGCGCGGCTTACGCGGGTTTCGTAGTGGCTTGGCGGGATTGGCTTTCGTCCAGCCGTCGCGCTGGCCGAAGCGAAAGAAACTGCGCATCGATGCCAGCCGACGGGCGATGGTTGTTTTGGCATAGCCTGCCTCGTGCAGTGCCGCCACGTAGCCGCGAAGATCCAGTGTTGTTATGGCTTCGGCCGCAGGTGAGTTTCCTCCACTGGCTTCGGCAAGAAAGGTCGCGAGATGATCGAGATCTTCGCGGTAGCTTTTGATTGTCAGGTCGGAAGCGTTGCGTTCGACCTGGAGAAATTGCAAGAAGCGAGAGATAGCGTCTCGCATGGGAGAATGCTCGATGCTGGATTCTGGATGCGCGATCGCTTTTCTGCCGAATGTTGCTTATCGAACATCAAGCGTCGAGCATCGACAAACTCTACGATTCTTCCGCGTCCGACGGCAACGGCAAACTGAATCGCCTTGGCTTGACCGTCGTCGTCTCCACCGACTGGCGAATTTTCTGGCTCAGCACCGCGGCATCGTACCAAGTGAAGCTGAGTTCAGGGTTCGAAGCGTAGCGGCCCAAAGTCCGCAACGTTTCGGCGCGATTGTCGTCGTCGTACAAGAAGATATACCGTTCGCCGCCTTTCACCAATGCCAACACGTTGATATCTTGCGACACAGTCCGTTGCTCCCTGCGGCGATGGCTTGCGTGCCAGCGATGCCGCCGATCCATCGGCAGCGCAAATCGAGGCTTCACCACGAGTTGTTTATCGGTTTGATTGCGCGACTAACGCTACTATGCGATGGGTGATTGACGTTTGTAACGTGTTGCACGGTCGCATCGGCTGCTATCGGTTGCTGCGCTGATAGCGTAGATCGGTTTCCGACGTTGATCGCATTGTGCTGTTGACTCCCCAAAACCATTAGTGCGAATCGACCGCCAATTCAACCGCCGCATCAAACTCTTGCAATTTCAAATCCAGGCGTGCTTGTTCAAAAGATCAATACCAGCGCGCCAACGACGATTGCCATTCGCATTACCATGAGATTAAATCCACCGAGGAGAAAGTCGCTTGAAAAAGTCGTGAGGCGGACATTTCTATCCAGCAGCACAGAATAATGCCTGGCAGATAGGAACAGCTTCCCCACAAGTGTTATCGGCAAACTCGACGTGAATTCTCCAATTTAATCGGCTAGATTGCAGCCGGCCGCGGTGCTTTCACTGCCAGCACGTACGACGCTATCCTTTCGCGGCATCAATCGCTTGCTGCAGTCGGCTTTTCGGTTGCACTCCCACAAAGCGGTCAATGACGTTACCCCCTTTAAAGATCATCAACGTCGGGATGCTGCTAACGCCGTATTCCATCGCGACTGAGGGGTTGTCGTCGATATTTAGCTTGCCGACTTTGAGAGATCCTTGATTTTCGGCGGCCAACTCTTCGACCACAGGGGCAATCATCCGGCAAGGTCCGCACCACGGGGCCCAAAAATCGACCAACACCGGTTGGCTCGAGTGAAGTACGTCGGTTTTGAAATTGGCGTCCGTAAATTCGGCGGCACTGCCCATGGTCGAGGCTCCTGGTGTGAGAACTGCCGGTTGAAATCGTACAGCGACCAACCGGCGAAATTGGGTCAATTCGTAGTACGGCGAATTATAAATCGGCCGAATTCGCTGTCAATTCACGGCAAATTACAAGCATCTCTACTAAAACTGGACAGTTTTTTGATTCACGGCGATTGAGCGCCGGTCTGAGCCAGAACGGAGCGATCCTCAATTGACCAGTTCCACGCCGCTCGCATTGCCTCAGCGTGTGACGCTTGCCATTATCCGGCACGCTTGAACGTCAGCTTCGCGGTCGCTTTGCCCGGCGGGGTGAAATCAAAGCTACTGGCGGATAGATTTGCGACATTGGCCGAACTCGTACCGCTGTCGGTCGTCAGGGTGAGTAGTCCACCGATCAAAGTGAACTTGCCGGACGCCTTGCTTTGTTTGCTATCGATGACCGTAACGAGGATAAATGTGCCGTCGGCCTTAAATTGCATCGCGAAGGCTTGGGTATTCGATCTGGCGGCAGACCACTTGCCGACTAAGCTGCCACCGGCAACTTGTGTGACTTGCGGTGGTGCTGCCTTGGTGGCCGGAGCGGCGGTCGTCGAATTGACTGCCGATCCAGTGGTCGTCGTTGGCGCAGCCGTGGTAGAATTCGCGGAACTGTTGATGTCCCATAAACTCGCCGTGCATTGAGCGATCGTCGCTGCGCGGCGGAGTTCTTCTCGCAACTGGCGAGTCGTGACTTGTTCGTTCGGGATACTGAGAAACAGTTCGATTTGGCGACGTTTCTCGCTGAACGAAAAAAATGCTGGCTGATGTTCTCGATTCGCCTCAAGCAGCGCCAAAAGTTGGCTTGAAGTAGGCTGTTTGCCGGAATCAAATTGACTGAGAGTCAGCGCCAAACGAATTTGGTCTCCGGATTCGTTAATTCCAAGAGCGATGGGAAAAGTCCATTTAGCATGTTGCAACTTGACATTCACAACTCGCTGACCATCGGCTTCTGGATCGAGGCCCGCATCTCGCAGCATGTCCGCTAGTTGGCCGACTGTTCCGATTCGCCGACCGCGCTCGGACGATTCTAGGTGTTCGCGAGAGCTAATCGCACTGCCCGATTCGTCGAACACGGAAATTGTGGAGACGCGCGAAAACAAGTCGTCGGCCCGCGTTTCCTGGACAAACAGGCCGACTGCGACGATTGACATCGCGAATAAAAGCGACTTGGAAAGCAGTTTCAACATGGCAACACCCTTTTTTCCCGTGAAGCTCCGTGCGAAATGCAAACGGAAAGCCCGTTTGCTAGAGATTAAAGCGAGAAATGTGGACAGGGTGTTACAGTCGAATATCGGGGACCAAAATGATTTGAGATGGCCAAGGACTCTTTAATTTGGGTAAATGTGGGCTAAGTAAAGCTCAAAGACCACAAGCAATTACACTGGACCTATGGAAAAGGTCGCCCAAGCATTTCCAGCAAGCCGTTCGAATCCTTCGGATCAATCGCGCGGTACCGAGCGAGGCGCAGGATGTCCCTTCGATTGGAACTTGACTGGCGATCTCAATCGAACTGGGAAGCGCCACGACTCAGCGCAGTGATGCGCGCGAATGTTTCGTGTCGTCCAAATGTGGCACGCGCGGATGCCGAGCCAAATCGACCTCGCTTCCTGAGGAACACGGCCGCCTAGGTAGATTCCGCCCTTGGGTGGCCTCGCGGCGTCGTTTACGGCCCTTCGCCGGCCGGCTCCGGCTCGTCGTTTTCGTTGCCTCCGGCGTCCACTGCGGCACCGACCAATTCTGGCTCGCCGACCATGCCGGTGAACGTCAAGTGCATGACCTTGCCTTCGTCGTTTTTCTTGACGTCGACAAGAATCGTGTCCTTGCCTTGGAACTCGCCTTTGAGCAGTTCCTCCGAAAGCGGGTCTTCGATGCGCTGCTCGATTTCGCGGCGCAGCGGCCGTGCGCCGAAGTCGAGGTTCGAGCCTTTTCGGATCACGAATTCCTTCGCTTCGTCGCTCAACACCAGTTTCAGGCCGCGATCCAGCAACCGGCCGCGAACTTTGGAAAGTTCGATGTCGATCACATTCTTCAGATCGTTTTTCGTCAAGTGACGGAACACGATCAGGTCATCCAAGCGGTTGAGGAACTCGGGGCGGAAAACCTTTTCGATCCGTTCCGTGACCCGCTCCTTCATGCTTTCATACGAAGAATCGCTGTCGGCCTTGCGGAAGCCGAACTCGGCTTCGTTTTTGATCGCTTCCGCCCCAGCATTGGTCGTCATAATCAAGATTACGTTGCGGAAGTCGACGTGGCGGCCGAAGCTGTCGGTCAGGCGGCCTTCTTCCATCACTTGCAAGAGCATGTTGAACACGTCGGGGTGTGCTTTTTCGATTTCGTCGAGCAGCACCACCGAGTACGGGCGGCGGCGGATCTTTTCCGTAAGCTGCCCTCCTTCTTCATAGCCCACGTAGCCCGGCGGCGCTCCGATGAGTCGGCTGACGTTGTGCTTTTCCATATACTCGCTCATGTCGATCTGAATCAGCGCTTCCTCATCGCCAAACATGAAGTCTGCCAGCGCTTTGGCGAGCAGCGTCTTGCCGACCCCCGTGGGACCGGCAAAGATAAAGCAGCCGGTCGGTCGCTTCGGATCTTTCAATCCGCTGCGACTGCGGCGGACGGCCTTCGAGATGCTCTTGATCGCCTCGTCCTGGCTGACAACGCGATTGTGAAGCTCTTCCTCCATTTTCATCAGCCGCATGCTGTCTTCAGTTGTCATGCGAGTCAGCGGGATGCCGGTCATCTTGGAAATGACCTCGGCGATCACTTCTTCGTCCACGACGCCGTCGGTCTCGCGGCTGCGTTCGCGCCAGTCGCGGGTGATTTGCTGCTTTTTTTTCTTCAGCTTGTCGGCCGAATCACGAAGTGAAGCCGCTTTTTCGAAATCTTGATTCGCGACGGCTTCTTCCTTTTCTTTGTTGAGCCGCTCGACTTCTTCGTCAATTTCCTTGAGATCCGGCGGCTTGGTCATCGCTTTCAGCCGCACGCGGGCGCCGGCTTCATCAATGACGTCGATTGCCTTGTCGGGCAGGCAGCGGCCGGTGATGTAACGGGTCGAAAGCTCTACCGCTTGCTCGACGGCATCATCGGTGATCTGTACGCGATGGTGCTGCTCGTACCGATCGCGTAGGCCCTTCAGGATTTCGATCGTTTCCGACTTGTTGGATGGTTCGACGATAATTTCCTGGAACCGGCGGGCCAGTGCGCTATCTTTCTCGATGTACTTGCGGTACTCGTCGAGCGTCGTCGCACCGATGCACTGGATTTCGCCGCGCGCCAGCGCCGGCTTGAGCACGTTGCTGGCGTCGATCGCTCCTTCCGCGCCGCCAGCGCCCACGAGCGTGTGAAGTTCGTCGATGAACAAAATTGTGTTCTTCGCGCGGCGAACCTCGTTCATCACCGCTTTGATGCGCTCTTCGAATTGGCCGCGATATTTCGTGCCGGCGACCATCATTGCCAGATCGAGCACGACGATTCGCTTGTCGCTCATGATTTCCGGCACATTGCCATCGACCACTCGCTGGGCAAGCCCCTCGACGATCGCGGTCTTGCCAACGCCAGCTTCGCCGAGAAGCACCGGATTGTTCTTGGTGCGACGGCAGAGGACTTGGATGGCCCGTTCGATTTCGCGCTCGCGGCCAATCACGGGGTCGAGCTTGCTTTGCCGGGCCAGCTCGGTCAGATCGCGGCCGAAGCTATCGAGCGCCGGCGTCTTCGACTTGCCACTCTTCGCGCTGCCGCTCCCTTCCGAGCCGCCTCCGCCTCCCGCTCGTTCCATGCCCCCGCGCTCGCCGCCTCCGCCTTCTCCTTCCATGCCGTGGCCCAATAGACTGAGCACCTCTTCGCGCACGTCTTCAAGCTTGAGGCCCAGGTTCATGAGAACCTGAGCCGCTACGCCTTCTTGCTCGCGTAGAAGGCCGAGCAGGATATGCTCGGTGCCAACGTAGTTGTGATTCAAATTGCGGGCTTCTTCCATCGCATATTCGATGACCTTTTTCGCTCGCGGGGTTTGCGGCAGCTTGCCCATCGTAACCATATCCGGGCCGCTCTGGACGAGTTTTTCGACTTCCAGGCGAATCTTCCGCAGGTCGATGTCGAGGTTCTTCAGTACATTGGCCGCCACGCCGCTGCCTTCTTTGATGAGGCCTAGCAAGACGTGCTCGGTGCCGATGTATTCGTGATTGAAACGCTGGGCTTCCTGGTTCGCCAATTGCATGACCTTGCGAGCCCGATCGGTAAAGCGTTCGTACATGGGAAGTTCCTTCTGAGTGTCTGGTGATCTGTTGTCTGGTTTGTCGGTGGTCAGCCGTCCGGCGTCCGTTGATTCATTTGGCCGCAACTGGCTACTGACTGCCGATCGTTGGCATATTACGCCGCTTGATTTGCAGGCGGCTCTTCTTCGTTGTTCGCTGACTCTGTATCTGCTGCTGTGACTTCTTGTTCCTCGGCGGCTGCCGGATGGAACTGTTCATCCAGCAATTGTCTTTCTCGTTTGATTTCGGCCTTCCACTTTTCGGCTCCATCGGTGGCTTCCAATCTTCGCAATCGCTGCGAGGCCTCGGTCAGTTGACCGGTGCGCCGCAGCAGGCTGGCAAGCATTAACTGTGCATCGACGTCCTTTGGATTACTACGAACGAGTTGCGTCAACAGTTGTTCCGCCGCAATCCAGTTCCCACTTAAGTATTCGCGCCCGGCACGGCGAAACAAGTCCTCCGCGTCGTTACCTGATACATTTGGATCGAATCGACGAATCTGAGCAACGGACAACTTTGCCGACAACGCCCAAACCACCGCCGCCAATCCCCACACACCAGCCCGCGACCAAATGTCGATCAGCTCGGTCCACACAAACGTGGACACCAGCGCCAAATTCACCAGCCAAGCGAACGCGATTCCGAGCGCCAACCCCCACCACGCCCCGGTAAGCCAGAGCTGAGTCAGGCCTGGCCAAGCGATGGTGATCCAACGTGCATAGTACATTGGCTTCCTCCATGAAAGCCCGCAGGCAACGCGAGCCGACAGCCGCCCGAATTGCAAATTCGCTCTGCATTTCCGGCTCCACTAGACTCGCAGGGCTTACGGTCTATTTTGCAATCGTAGGCTATCGGAGCGACTTCGCGGCCAGCAGTCATCGGTCGGGCGAACGAAAACGGCTATTTTCAAGGCAATCAGTAGCTTCAATCGACGCCGCAACCTCCTCGGGCCACTAGCGTTAGGCCAATTCTCCGAATGGCCTCCGACATCCGCCGTGGAATTCTAACTCGCGGATACGACCGCCGCAAGGCAAGGCACGGCTTAGACTTAGGGTCTGTTAGTTGAGGATCGCTCACATAGATTGGATCACATCGGCGTGGCGGGAGGGCGTCTGGGAGTGTTTCATTAGCCGCGTCAAAAAGGGTAATCCAGCCGGGTTGGCCATCGGAATAATCACAAGTTGGCCGCCGAGGCTGTCGGCAGCACGGAGAAATTGACGGCTGGTCAACTTGGGTCTGACGGGTTTCTTTGGCACCAGTTGGATCAAATCGACGATTCCTGCGTTGCCAGCGATACTATCTTGGACTCTCCGAGTACGCGGCGCAACGCTGCTTTGAACACCATGCTACCGGCTCGCGACGACGATCGGATTTATCATCCCTGACACTTGAATCCTGAACCCCGCCTTCGGTGCCCGAAAAAGTTTTGCTCTGCCCGACTGTAACATCGGCTGACGCTTCACGCTCCCCATCGTGTCGGAAATCAAGGAGTGACGACGCGATGCACGGCAGAGACGCGGCGATCACCAAACTTCTAACACCTCTGCCAAAAGGAGATTTGTCCCATGTTCAAGAATCTTTCCCTCGCAATCGCCTTCGTGGCGGTGATGTCGGTTCGCGTGATGGCCGACGACGGCATCGAAATCAATGCCACCGATGTGGCTTCGGTCACCGCTGCCGACAACGCCGTGGTGGGAGCCAGCCTCGATGTCAACGTCGATGACTTGGCCAACAAGACCGGCGACAAGGCCGATGTGGCGGTTGAAGCCTGTTTCCGCAACTGGGGCGGCGGCTACGGTTACAACTACGGTTGCTATAGCTCCTGCTACTATCCTTGCTATAGCTACTCGTACAGCTACTACCCGACCTATTTCTGCTATCGTCCGGTAAGCTACTACTATCCTTGCTACAGCTATAGCTGCTACTCGTACCCGTTGTATTACTGGGGTTGCTACTAAGCTGACCGTGTAGAGGGTTTGTCGAGATGCCAAGCGAAGCCCGTCGGCGATCAACCATCGCCGACGGGTTTTTTGCTGCGCCATCGCCGGCAAACTGTCGGTAGTCCAGAGTCCGTTGCAAATCTTCCTTTTCAATGGACAACTGACAAACATCGCCTGTAACTTTCCGTCCAAGCATACGCTCACTATCCTAAGCGGTCCGCCGTGGCCGCGCCATTTCCAACTTTTTTACGTAAGGAGATTCAAGATCATGAAACACATCATTATTATTGCCGCCAGTCTCGGCCTGAGCGCGTCGCTGGCGACGGCCGCCTTGGCCGAAGGCCCCAATGTCTTTGGCGAGGCTGCGCCGAACCAAAACGTCGTACAGCCGGAGCAATCGCGCGGACAGCTTGGCGGGTTGGCCAGCGGCGCGCCGAGCTTTGCCACCAACTTGAAAGACCTCCGTGGCCCTGGCGGCGTTACAGCCGCGGCTGCGGCCGCACAACCCGCCGCGACGGCAATTGCGCAAACGCAGACCCAAACGGCGGTGCAAACCCAAACCGTGGCTGTCGAAAGCCACGCCATCAAGCCGATTCAGTCGTTCCATCAATTGGCGATGGTAATTCACCACTGCATTGCCAATTCGCCGCGGAAATTTCCAGGTGGTCCGATTCCTTTTTCGACGACGGCAACGCCGCTGGTCGCGGCGAGCGCCCGTTCGCCGGGCGATCTCGAGATTGCCGGCATCGGAATGGTTGTCGATGCTTCCCCTCAGCAAGGTCCGCTGTACCGCGTGACGATCCGCAACAACAGCGAAACGCCTTCGCGACATTTTGAAGTATCGCTGATTGCAGTCCGCGGCCAGCTCAATCCATTGTCGCCGGTGACAACCGTGCATGTCGCGGAAATTCCCGCCGGCGGTGTGCAGGCCCTCGATGTACAATTGCCGCTCGGTGTGATGTCGCTAAATTTCAATAATCAAGCTGGCCCGTTCGAGTCGCTCGTCGTGGCGATTGACAGCTTCGACGAACTGATGGAAACCAGCGAGTTGAACAATGTGGCAGTTCTGACGCGCGGCCAAGTCGCGCTGATTGAAACGGCTACGGCGACGACCGCCACAACCACGACGGCCGCAGCGGTGGCCACGACAGCTCCGGCGACGAGTGATGCTCCGGCGACGGCAGCTCCGACCGAATCCGTTGTACCGGGTACTACCGCCCCAGCCACCGCGCCAAGCACAACCGACTCGGCAGCTCCGGCTCCTGGAGATGCTACGGTTGCCCCGCAAGTTCAGCCCAATGCCGCCCCGCAAGCTCCAGCGACAGGCAATGCTCCATCTGCGCAGCAACAAGCTCCGCAGGCTGGCGCCAACGACAGCGACTTGGAATCACTCGTTCCACAGCAGAAGCCAACAGGTGGGATGTAGCCCTCGACCGATTATTTCCTGTGCTTCCTTCGCGCCGCCGCAGGCGATCGAGTCATCAAAAGTGGCTCAGCCGCGGCGGCGATTTTTTTGCGACACACTTCACGCTCGATCCGTTCTCGCTAAACCCCATTTTCGATCCTCCAATGTTTACCCCTGCCGACCTTGCTGGCACGTGTTACGAAGACGGTCGACGAAATAAAAAAATGGTTCGCCGCCTCCTCACCCGGCACTTTCTTCCCCGCATGGTTGGCGACGTCTATACTAGGAATAGAGTTCTTGGTCACATTTGGCTGGACTTCGCGAACGTCTGGCAAAAATCTCAGCTCATCATCAAGCACCCAGCGCATGGCGGCAACTAGCTCAGCAATTGCACTGCGTATGCCGCTTATCTTGAAAATGGGATGCCGATGGTGCTTGTGGGTACTCGCGCCGCTGCTGAGCAATTCTATTCCTTTTTCCTCGGCACTCTCGCAACAACTCTTTCCCCCACCCGATGCCGATAAGCCTACGGTCGAGTTGTCGGAGGCTGTTCAAGTCGACCAGCTCGATCCTGCGGCGCTTTCGCTGCTCGAAGTGGCCAAGGGGCTAATTGCCCAGCAACAATGGGACGATGCGATCGAAAAACTGGAACAAGTCGAACATACTGCCGGCGATAAGTTATTCGAAGCGGAACCAAGACACTATATACCCCTACGAAGATACTGTCAGCGGCTAGTCTCGCGATTTCCTACTGCCGGATTGACGGCCTATCGCAAGCGAGTCGATCCGCTGGCAAAGGTCTGGTACGACGACGGCGTTGCCTCGTGCAATGCACACTTGCTGCAAAAACTGACCGACTCCTATTACAACAGTTCCTACGGCGACGATGCGCTGCTTGCCCTGGGCGAAATGGCGATTGAACGCGGCGAACCTCAAAAGGCTTTCTCGCTGTGGGTGCAAATCAGCCACAAGCTACATCCTGCCGGCGGGTTGCCGATGTGGCTGGCTTATCCCGATACGGACTTGAACCTCGCCGACGTGCGTGCGCGCCTTGTTCTTGCCTCTATCTTGAAACGGGATTTGCGATGGGCCAAGGTAGAACTCAATGGGCTTGAGCAATTTCACCCCGGCGCAAAGGGCAAACTCGGCGGCCGGGAAGTCGTGTATGCGGCTGCGCTGGCGGAAATGATTGAGGAGGCGAAGAACTGGCGACAGTCATCGACCAGCAGCCCAGATTGGCCGACGTTCGCAGGATCACCTTCGCGGCAGCGAATCCTGCCGCGAGCGGCGAATCCGACGACCCATCACGTCGAGATTCAACTTCCTGGCCGGGTTCGACTCGCGCCTGAGGATTCCTCGGCGGCGGCAGGTCGCTCTCGTGCTGCGTTGCCTGTATATATTCCGAACTATCCCGTGGTCGCCGACGGAATTCTGGCGGTTTGCACCGAAAATGATGCATTCGCTTTTCACCTTGAGAGCGGAAAACCGGCGTGGCTTGGCGATTCCGACAAACCTGGCCGAATTTTTCGAGGGACTGTCGATCGAAACGTACCTGGGGATCAGGTTTCTTATCGTAGCAATTGGGCGACTAGCGCAGAACGCTTTCCTCCGACAATCTTCGATCGCTGGCTGTTGGCCAGAATGGGGGCTGACGCAATCGGCCACCGAAGCGGACGCCGCGGAGCATTCGACGCCAGTTCCATCATTTGCCTCGACCTTCAAGCCGAAGGGCGGTTGCATTGGACTTTGGTTCCGGATGACGATCGCTGGCAGTTCGAAGGATCGCCAGTCTGCGACGGCACGAACATCTATGTCGCCATGCGATACCGCAACGACGACGCCAAAGTGCAAGAGCATGTCGCCTGTTTCGATTTGCAAACCGGCAAACGGCGATGGAGGCGGTTCGTGTGTGCCGCGCAGCCGCCCACCATTGGCGTGGCCAGAGATGGATCTCGTAACCTACTGACACTGGCCGGCAAAGAGTTGTATTTGAACACGAATCTTGGCGCGATTGCAGCGATCGACACCGCAGAGGGCTTCGTCCGCTGGGTAACCGTCTATACTAGAAAATCACACGTTCAACTGGAAGCTTCAATCCATTCTGAGCCAAACCCAGCAATTTACGATCGGGGAATGATTTTCGCTGCGCCGGTTGACTTTGCTGGCATTGTGGCGCTCGACGCATTTACCGGACAATTCATTTGGGACAACCAGGAGCTAGCCGATGCGACGCAACTCATCGGTGTTTGCGAAGGCAAGTTATGGTCCTGCGGCAAATCACTCTGCGCGCTTGAAGCGCGCAGCGGCAAACTCGTCTACCATTCCGCGTCAGTCGCTCAGGCCGACGACGAAGCGACGGTCACAGGTCACGGCCGATGCCTGCTTGCAGGCGGCAAGGTGTATTGGCCGGTGAAGATCGAAGCGGGAAATGGCGACCGAGTTCGTCCGGAATATCAAATCCTTGTTTTAGACGCCCAAACTGCCGAAAAGCTGCTTCCGATTCGCTTGAGCGAGATGAATCCGCCATGCGAAAGCGGGAATCTACTGATGGCTAGTAGGCACCTCATCATCGACGCCAACGATCGAATGGTGATATTCGAGCTTTCGCAGCAGGCCGATAACGATTCGGTCGATTAGAAGGAGGTCACTGCGATTGGCCGCAAGCTTCGATTTACCACGATTCCCCTCCGCCTCCCGACCACTTCACCGACATGCCTCAAGACGACCTTCAAGCCGTTCACAAACTTCACGAAGCCTCGCAACGGATCTTTGCGGAACTGGGCAAAGTGATCATCGGCCAGCAGCAGGTGATTGAAGAACTGCTCGTGGCGCTGTTCGCCCGCGGACATTGCTTGCTCGTTGGCGTACCAGGGCTAGCCAAGACGCTCATGATTCAGACGTTGGCTGATGCGCTGTCGCTCAAGTTCCATCGGATTGAATTTACGCCCGACTTGATGCCCAGCGACATAATCAGTGCCGAAGTCATGCAAGAAGATCGAACCAGCGGCAAGCGAGAATTCCGCTTCGTGCCTGGGCCAATCTTTACCAATGTGCTGTTGGCCGACGAAGTGAACCGCACCACGCCGAAAACTCAAGCCGCGCTGCTGGAGGCGATGCAAGATCATCAAGTCACAGTCGGAGGCTCGCGACATAAACTCCGTGAGCCGTTTTTTGTGCTGGCGACGCAAAATCCGATCGAGCAAGAAGGAACCTACCCGCTGCGCGAAGCGCAACTTGATCGATTCATGTTCAACGTCAAAGTCGATTATCCCAGCGAAGACGAAGAGTTCCAGATCGTCAAGCAGTCGACCGCCGATTCGGCGATTCGCATCACCGCCACGTTGACGGCAGAAGAAGTTATGGAACTTTCAAAAATCGTTCGTCGCGTGCCGGTAGCCGATCATGTCACCCGTTACGCGCTACAATTTACGCGGCTTACGCGAAAAGACCACAACGATACCCCCGATTTCATTCGCGACTACGTAAACTGGGGCGCAGGGCCGCGGGCGAGCCAATATCTCGTTCTTGGCGCCAAGGCCCGCGCAGTGCTTCGCGGCCGGTATTTCGCGACCTGCGATGACATCCGCGCCGTGGCCGCTCCGGTGTTGCGGCATCGGATCGTGACGAATTTCAATGCCGAGGCGGACGGCATCATACCCGACGACATCATCCGCCGCTTGATTTTGCACATTCCCGCCGAACAATTCGAAGCCGGCCAGCGTGACCAACTCCCTGATGTATTTCGATCCGCGCATTCTGGCTAGGCAGCGACTGCAGCTACGGGCTCGGCACATTGTCGAAGGGTACGTTTCCGGCGTACACCACTGTTCCGACCACGGTTCTAGTGTCGAAATTGCCGAACGTCGCGAATTCGCCCTGGAGTCGACTTTCGGCAAGTCGATTGGAAGGAGTGGAGCAAGGCCGAGAGGTACCACCTCAGGCAGTTCGAAGAAAAGACGATAGCGACATGATCGTATTTCAGCGATTTCTCTGTGCCTTCTCATCTGTGTGGCTGATTTCCACTGCAGCTATATCACCATCCGAGACCACACTCCCAGCCGACGGCGCACCGTTCGAGGCGACGCTGCAATCGATCGACGATTTGTGGAACTTGTAATTAGTCACACCGGACCTGCACTTTTCGAAATAACACAATCTTGATCTCGAACAAAATAGGCTCCTCGATCATGCTGCAGTTGCCAAACGCACCGCACAATGGAGGTGCCAAGGATGGCGAAACCGGAATGTCGTTGGACGTGTCCTCAGGAATGGTCGGAGTGGAACGAAGATCTGGCGGCCGGATTGCACGCCCGCAATCGGTGGCGGCTGCCAATATTGCTCGCCGGGATGTTGTTCGCTCACGGGCACCGGAAGGTGACGACCTGGCTCCGCGCCGCGGGCATCCGCGTCGACTTCGCCGACGATTATTACTTCCTCGACCCGCTGGGCCGCAAGAGCGGAATCGTGGTAGCGGTTCCGTGTCAAGAATGGTGAAAAAAGGCAGATGGTCTGGCAAGTCAAGCACACGTTGATCTCTCTGAAGGATGCCACAGGCCTGCCAACGTCGCTTTAAGAAGCCGCACCATCAGTCCAAGAAAAACAACGATCCAAGCGGCGATCGCGATATACGCGAAGCTGAATGCGAGAGGTTGTAGAAAATTCGCATCCAAGATGGCCGCAAGCCGAAAGGTGCAAACGCTGTACATGCCGAGCGGAAACACAGCGCCCCAGTATAACGGATCGTACCGAAAACGAAGCCGCTTGTAGAGGTGCCGCCAAGCGCCCAGGATCAGCAGCATCGGAATCCACCAAGTGGCCGTCGCCCAAAATCCGATCGACAACACTTTGATGACCGGCTGGAAGGTGACGAGCAATTGCCAGGCATCGGCTTGCGCCGAAAGAGTGGCACCGGCCAGCGTCGAAATCGCCATTGCGCCCATGTTGATCCAATATGGCGGCGAAAGATCGCTGGGACTCATCGGAAAAAAGGTGTAGCGGTAGAAAATCAGCGAAATAATCCACACATAATGCATTCCGCCGCCGAGCCAAAATACCAGCGCTGTGAACAAAATGGGCTGCGTGCAGGATTCAAACCGCGGTCCCAACCAACTACACAGCACCGCAAGCGACTGCATTGCCACGACCCCAAGCAACCAGCCGCCGTGCAACCCGTGTGCGAGATCCGGCTTATTCTCCTTCACCGTGAAGGCGGCGAAGACGGAATAAACCAAGATCAGCCATAACACACCTGCCACGATTCCGAGCACTGCGGCGAATAGGATGTTGTCTCGGAGCAGATAGATTTGTGTGCCAAGGACTCCTGTAGCAGCCACGCAGGTAAAGAACCCCACGCCTCGATGGTGATCGATCAGGTCGGCAAATAATCGATGAGGAAACCACGCGAGTCGCACTAGAGTGAGGCACCACAAAACGGCATACGCCACGACATTGATCCAAAGCAGCCCGTCCGAAATCAGCGGTAGTCCGGCTAATTTGGCGGCGATCGAGACGATGCCCGTCGCCATGACAAGCGCGAAATACGCAGGATGCAGGTCGGCAATCGCGAGGCGGATCGAAGTCATGGATCTGGGCGCTCCAGAGCTTATGGGCTGTCGCCATCGCTGGTTTCGACGGTTCGCTCGATTGAATAGAGATACCACAACAGCCCGCCGTTCAATCCGAAGCAAATCAAGCTGGCCGCCGCGGCAGGCCAGACAACCGTATCGTCGCCACCCAAGTAGGCATTCATCGTGGCGGTGAGCAGCCAAAGTTGCAACAGCACAATCACGACGACGACGCTCAGAATGCCATAAGTAATCGAGCGGCGTTCATCGCGAGACAGTGGGCGCTTTTTCATATTGTTCTCCGCTCAACGCCGACGGCATAAAGGGAACCAGCTCGCACTTCAAGCACAATGCGAGGCAACGGCCGTCGCGGCGGGCCAGCAATGGGGCGACCCGTCGCTAAATCGAAATATCCCGCGTGACAAGGGCAGTGCAAGCGACTTTGGTCCATTTCTGGACGAACAGCGCACATCAAGTGGGTGCATTGGTTGCTGTAGGCGAAAAAAGTGCCCGTCGCGGCACGCAGCAATAGGCACGGATCGTTTTCCGTTGGATAGTGAAATAACATGGCTGCTCCAACCGCCACGTCGTCGATGGCGGCGATGCGCTGAGAACCGGGTGTAGGTTTTCGCCGCCGCAGCCAACTCTTCAGCGCGATCCAGCACTGGCCGACAACGAATGCGAAGCTGACCAGCACGGCAAATTTGGTGAATTCTCGACGCGCTCCCAGTTCGTCGTCGGCAACGTCAATCGGAAAGTCTTGACGCCATTTCGGCTGGATTTCCAGCGGCCTTCCGTTGGGAGCCGTAGAGCGATTGGATGGGATGTTCATTAAAGCCTCTCAAATTGCTGGCCCTTGGTTGCAATTGCTTTCGTCATTGTGGGGCCACCGAGTACAAATTATCGAGTAATACGTCGGGCGCAGTCTGCTCTACCGCGACGCGGCTTCGGCCTTCGTTCAGTGCGGAGGTAATGTCGAGTCGATCGGGCGCTGCATCGCACGGCGTCATCATCAAAACCTTTGTATGCACGGTTTGGCCGCCGAATTGAAAGCGGTTGATTGGTGTAGACCGCGGACGCAACCGGGCGATTTCCTCGGCCGTACTGTAAAATAGCGCCTGGCTCGGACAGACAGCCGCACACATCGGCGATTTGCCAATGCTCGTGCGGTCGTAGCACATGTCGCATTTCATCATCAACTCGATGCCACTGTGCATTTTTGGTACGCCGAAGGGACACGCCAACACGCAATTACTGCAGGCGATGCACCGCGGCTTGCGGGCCGACTGTACGACGCCATCTTCGGTGCGCTTAATGGCATCCGCCGGGCAGACTTCGGCGCACGTGGGCGAATCGCAGTGCATGCAAATCACCGGCGTTGTCTGCGTCGATGCCCCGCGATCGACGTATTCCAAATGGATCATCGAATGCCCTTTGTGCGTATCGCACTCCGTGCATGCCTGCACACAAGCTTGGCAACCGATGCAACGATTGGGATCGAGAAAGAAAAATTTTGGCGGCGAATTGATGATCATCGAAGAAAGACAAAGCTACTGTTGCGGTTTAAGCTCCGCAGCATATGGCGGCGGGCCTTCTGCCTTTTGGAGTCGTACCGCGCATACTTTATACTCGGGAATCTTGGAAATCGGATCTTGCGCGGCAATGGTCAATCGGTTGGCCGATTTCAAGCCAGGCCAATGATATGGAATAAACACCGTATCGGGCCGGATTGTCCGCACGACTTGGGCGCGCAGCGTGCTACCACCACGACGGGATTCAACGTTGATCCAATCGCCATCGGCGATGTCGAGCGATGCGGCCAATTGAGGATGCAGTTCAACCCGCGGCTCAGGATATTGTTCGACCAGCGGGCCGATCCGGCGGGTTTGAGTGCCGGACAGGAATTGACTGACGACGCGGCCGGTGGTCAGCATCAGTGGATAGTCGGCATCGACATCTTCTGCTGGCGGGTGAACGTCGGCCACGTTAAACCTCGCTTTACCGTCGGTAAAATAGAATGGTCCTGCGCCTTGGGCGACTGGGTTCCACGATCCCGCCTCGAATAGCCGTGGAGTGCCGCGATGATCGTCGCTGGGACAGGGCCAAAAAACACCGTACTGCTTATCGATCTTTTTATACGTGATGCCAGAATAGTCCGCGATGCCGCCGCGGCTAGCGCGACGCAATTCGTCGAAAATCTCGCGCGGATGATTGAAAGTGAAGCCGTGAGATCGTCCCAGCGCTTGGGCAATGTCTTGAATGATGCGCCAATCCTGTCGCGCATCGCCGGGAGGGTCGATCGCCTGATTGATCTTGATTACGCGGCCTTCGATTTGCGTGACGGTCCCTTCATCTTCTTCCTGGAGGGAACCGGGAAGCACGATGTCGGCAAATCGGGCCGTCTCGTTCAGGAAGAAATCGATCGCCACGTAGAAATCCAACTTTTCCAGCATTCGTTGCACGAACTGGCTATCGGGTAGCGAAACGAGCGGATTGAAACAAATGCTGAGCAAGCCGCGGATTTCGCCACGATCGATCTTGCGAAACAACTCGTAGACGTCGACGCCTGGCGGCGGCAATTCCGCGGGCGCAATGCCCCAGATTTGAGCGGCGTGCGCTCGATGGTCTGGATTGGCCAAATCGCGACCGCCCGGCAATTGGTCGCACTTCTGGCCATGCTCGCGGCCGCCTTGCCCGTTGCCTTGGCCGGTGATCGTGGCATATCCGCAGAACTCGCGGCCGATTCGCCCTGAAGCCAAAACCACGTTGATCGCGCCCAACACGTTTTGCACGCCGTGGCTGTGATGCTCGATGCCGCGGGCGTGCAATAAGAAACTCGTTTTGGCAGTGCCCCACCACTCGGCCGCCTGACGAATCGAACGCTCGGCAATGCCAGTCATTTCCGCCGTGCGAGCCGGCGTCCATTGGCGGACGCTGTCGGCGACGGCGTCGAATCCGACGGTGTATTGCTCAATGAACGATCGATCGAGCCAATGGTTTTCGATCATTAGATGCAAAATGCCGTTGAACAGCACTGCATCGCGGCCGGGTTTAATCGGCAAGAACAGATCGCACGTCCGCGCCAGCGGCGTCATTCGCGGATCGACGACGACGATTTTCGCGCCATTTTCGCGCGCTTGCCACACATAGCTGGTTGTGATCGGCGCACATTCGGCGATATTCGCACCGCTGATCCAAACGACTTCCGCACCTAAAATATCCGCCCAGGGGTTGGCTGCCCGATCGATGCCGAAGGCTTTCTTGTTGCCGGCGGCCGCACTGACCATGCACAGCCGACCGTTATAGTCGATATGCGGTGTACGCAGGCACACTCGAGCAAATTTGCCCATGAGATATGCCTTTTCGTTCGTCAAGCTGGCGCCGCTGAGGACCGCCATTGCACCTGCCCCGTGCTCCGACTGAATCCGCTGAATGGCTGCTGCGGTCTGCTGAATCGCCGCCAGGTAAGGTGCGGGTCGAAAGCCACCGGGCGCAGCAGTGTCGCGAACGATCGCCGACGTCAAACGATCTGGATGCGACCCTTGTAAATATCGCTTCACCCCCTTGGGGCACAACATGCCGCGGTTCAACGGAAATTGTTCCCACGGCTCGAAGCCGACGACTTGGTTATCTTTAACCTTTAACTGGATGCCACATTGTTGGCCGCAGAAGCAACAGTGGGTTTGCACAACGCGATCGGGCTGCACGCCGCAACTGAGCCGCGCGCCATCGGCAAACGCCAAATGCGGGCCAAATTGGCGAATGATCTCCAGCGTGGCGACGGGTTGTTGTGCCATAGAACCGAGGCTGCTCGCAAGGGAAAGCTAACTAGAAGTTCGTAGTTCTTGCGACACTTACCGCATCGCGCCATAACTGTCCTTGGACGATTCCCAACATCGCCCGCCGACAGCGTGGGCAGATCCACTGGTAATGTTGCTCGGAGGTCGCCAGGTCATAGTTGTATCCAACCGATTTTTCCACATGGATCAAATCTTCGATCTGCATTTGAGGAGCATACGCGTCGCCGCACCGCCGGCATTTTGCTTGCTCGCCGCGCGCCGCCGCATCCTTGTACAGCAGGACGCCTAGCTGCGCCGGCCGCTGGAAAATATGAAAGAATTTGCCGAACGGCAGCCACAGCAACGTGAAAATCACCACGGCCGCGTGCAAAATCGCCAGAAAGTCATAGGCATAGCCATACATCCATTGGTAACTGACCACCAGCATCAAGCCCGTTACGCTGATTGCGAATAGCAACACCAGCGGCAACAAGTCTTCGCCAAATCGCTGCAGCGTGGCGGCATCGCGATCGCGCATGCGTCTTTGCATCGCCAGCATCACGCCGGTGGTCACTAGCACCGCGGACCACACCAAGCCATGAAAGATGAGGAAGCCTATCCATGAATGAATCCGAAACGAAAACAGCAAGAAACCGAACACGTGAGCCTCGTACCGGCCAAAATCTCCCGCGGCCGTTTCAAAATGGATCCACCCGAACGACAGCGGAAAGGTAATCGCGGCTGCCAGCACACAGCCCCACATGATCAACCAATGGGCTGCGCCCCGTTCCAGCCCGCGCTTCCAGATGAAGCTGTTCAAGAAAAAGATGCTGACGACGCGCCGACACCCTAAGGTCAGATTTCGCAGCAGCAAAGGAGGCCGAAAGAACACTTGCCAGCCGCGTTTCCAATACATGGCCGTCGGCGGCCGCTGCAGCCACATGGCGTAGCGATACGCGATGCCAAATGCGGCGAACAGCGTGGCGAAAGTGTAACCAACCAGGGCTGCGTCGAAATGTGAGAGCCGTCGCGAACCCACGACGATCGCCACGGCTAATAGGGCGGTGACCGCCGCGCCGCATGCCGTTGCTTTGATTGTTTCCCTTCGCACTGTTGCCGTTCTCCGTAAGTGCAAAGTTTAGCCGATGCGTCCATTCAGCAGCAAGAGTCCGAAATCACTCACCGCTTATGCATCGATTTGCATCGAAAGTTGCGAAAAGGAGATAATCTTCCGTCGATGGTCAGGGGTTGCAGTCGCCAACTCTCGCGGCGATGTGATCGAGCGGAAACCGCTCGATTTGGATGTCGATTCCGCCGCCGTAGCCTGGGGCGGACATTCCTGCCTGCCGCACAATTGAATAGGCTGTGATGTTTTTCGCCTTAACCGCCAAAAGCACTAACCGCCAAAAGCACTAACCGCCAAAAGCACTAACCGCCAAAAGCACTAACCGCCAAAAGCACTGTATCGCCGCAAGCCTCGATGAAACGACCACCGCGCCGCAGCGCAGAAGAACACGACCCAGCCAAATTGCACGATCAGGCCGCGAATCAGCTCTGGGCCGGTGATTTTACCCAGGAACACCGCCGTGGGGAAATAGGCCAAATACTGCAAGGGGAGCATCCGCACGGCGTCGCCCAAGGTGAAGGTTCCGGCCAATTGGATGCCGTCGAGCAAGTCGATCGGGAACATGTGGCCGGACAGAAAGAAGTTGAAAAGCATGTAAACAAACAGGAGCGAGCTGACTTCGAGAAACCAGAAACCGAGCATGCCGATCGTTGTTTCCAACAAGAAACCGAGCAAAAAAGCCATGACGAGCGACCACAGATAGATCAAAACGGTTGTCGCATCGGGCCAGCCATGGGTGAAAAACCCCCGGCAGAGGAAAAACACCAGCGCGAAGGGGAGCGTCGCCACCGTGTAGTACACCAGTTTATGAGCCACGCGGCCGAGCAACAAAAACCCGATCATATCGACCGGCTGCGTAATGAACTTTTTGATCGAACCGTCGCGAATACTGCGCGAAATGCCGCTGGCCAGGCCTGGCATGCTGGAAAACGCACGGGCGACCATCGTCAGCAGGAAGTAGGCGATAATCTCGTCGCGCGAATATCCAGCGATGCTGCTCTGCGTCACCGCGCTATAGACTGCCGTCCACAAAAAGATCTGGGTCACGATCGGCAGGAACCGCATGAGCGTGCCGAGCATGAAATCGCCCCGGTAGACCAACCGCTCTTCGAGGCAAATGCGGAGGATGGTCCACCAGGTGCGGACAGTCGGCGACAGGCGATCGTTCGGTGACGGCGATGCGACGGCAGAGGACATGGCGGGAAGCAAATGGGTTTTGGCCACAACCATCCTCCTGCGTTCGCGCACAAGCCCTGTGCAAGGCCGGGAGCCTAGCGGAGCGCAACCATGGATGATGAATGATAAGCGACCGAAACGGTGTGAATCGTTCTCCCGGGAGTTTTACTCGGGGAATTTGCGTTTGGCGTCCGCGTGTGATTTCGGAAAAAAATTTTTGTGGTGGAAATGAAGGAGTGGGAAGAGTGCAGTTTTTCCCGAGCGCCGTGCAGATTTTTGCGGCATTCATTTCCGGTTCATTTCCGGGGGGGTGCGCAAAAATTTGGGAGGCGACTGCGAAACGGATCGGGAATTTACGAGGGTTTTTGACGTTTGAGGCGTGGCGAGGGTCGATGGAAAATAAGGGGGTGGTTCGTGAATGAGGGTTCAGGAGCAAACGCTCATGGCTCAATGATTCGACGTGTCGCTCGGCGGTTTTCTAAAAGATTTGCTCCATTGTACACTGCGAAGGTAAGTATACAGGCGTTCCAAGTCGCGTCAAGGGGGCTAAGGGGGAGATTGGGGGGTCAAATCCTTGGAGGCAAGCGATCCAATCGAGCGAATGATGAGCCGCTAATGACGCATGGCTAGCGGTTCCGTCCCCCGCTCGGCTTCCGAAAACAACTCGGCGATCACCTGTTCCAACGGCGGATCTTCGACGCTGACATCTTCGATCGGATGATTCGCCAAAATCGCCGCTAGCACCTCCGGGACTACGTCGCGGGCCACTTGCAGCCGCACCTTTGGCGCTTGCTCGTCGAGTACTTCGCCGTAGCGGCGCCAATCGCCGTTCATCTGGTCTTCGGCAAGCTGAAGGGTAATGATCTTGCAGCGGCTGAAACGATCGATGATGCCTCCCAGCGAGCCATCGTACATGATCTTGCCGTGTGCGATGACCACCACTCGACGGCAAAGCGCGGCCACGTCTTTCATATAGTGGCTGGTGAGCAAAATCGTCACCTTCCGCATCTGCTGATATTGCCGCAGAAAGTTTTGAATATTGTGCTGGGCAACCACATCGAGGCCGATGGTCGGTTCGTCGAGAAACAGCACTTCGGGCGAATGGAGCAGGGCTGCGGTCAATTCCATCTTCATCCGCTCTCCCAGCGAAAGCTCGCGCACCGGCTGCCCAAGCAATTGCCGCACATCGAGCAAATCGACCAGTTCATCGCGAGTCCGATCGAATTCCCGCGGCTCGATTCGGTAGATTTCCTGGTGCAGCCGAAACGATTCCTGCGCCGGCAAATCCCACCAAAGTTGGTTTTTCTGCCCCATCACCAGCGCAAAGCGGCGGCGATAGGCGTTTTCCCGCTTCCAAGGCACAAAGCCCATCACGCGGGCTTCGCCGGCCGTGGGCGTGATGACTCCCGATAGCAATTTCAGCGTGGTCGTCTTGCCGGCGCCGTTGGGGCCGAGAAATGCGACGAATTCGCCCTGCTCGACTTTCAAATCGATGCCATCGACCGCCTTGACGTGTCGATATTGCCGATGAAACAGCCCGCGAATCGACGCCCACAAGCCCTCGCGTTTTTGATAAACGCGATACGTTTTCGCCAACCCTTCGATTTCGATAACAGCCATGACGTGAGGATGATAGACTCGGTACCGTTCCCAAAGGCGCATTTTCCGCAATCCGAGCGGATCGCCTACTTATTGCCAATCCAGCGCCACATCGAACCATGCGGCCGAATGGGTGAGTGCCCCAGCGCTGATGCGTTCGACGCCCGTCGCTGCGATGCGCGCAACCGTCTCCAACGCAACACCGCCCGAGGCTTCGAGTTGCACTTCGGGGGCGGCGACATCGCGCAATTCGACCGCCTGCCGCAGCATTTCCGGCGGCATATTGTCGAGCAACACGATGTCGGGCCGCGCCGGCAGCACTTGTTCGAGTTGCGCAAGCGAATCGACTTCGACTTCCACGATCATTTCGCGCCGCGGGTCGCCCGTGGGAAAATTCTCGGCGAGAAATTGCCTGGCGTGCCGCACGGCCTCGGCCGGCGTGAAACGCGATCGGCCCGTCAGCGCGCCGCCCAGCGCCAAATGGTTGTCTTTGATGAGCATCGCGTCGAACAATCCTGCGCGGTGATTCTGCCCCCCCCCCTGCCGCACAGCATATTTTTCCAACCGACGCCAGCCGGGCGTCGTTTTACGCGTGTCGTAGATGCGGGCCTTCGTGCCCGACACGGCATCGACGAACCGCTTCGTCACCGTAGCGATGCCGCTCAGATGGCCCACGAAATTCAACATTGGCCGTTCGGCCGTGAGCAGGCTGCGCGCAGGGCCATCGACACTGGCCAACGCCGTTCCGCGCTCCACCGGCGAGCCATCGTCCACCAGCGGCTGCAGCCGCACGCGGCGATCCATTTCGTCGATGACCACCTGCGCCGCGGGCAAGCCTGCCACGACGCCGCTGTGCCTTGCCACGATGTTCGCCCGTCCGACCGCTTCCATCGGCACGAGCGACACCGTCGTCCAGTCCAGTCCGCGATCCAAGTCTTCGAGCACCGCCGATCGCACCAATCGCCGGCAATCATCTTCAACGAGCGCATCCCAAACAGATTGTTGAAATTCTTTGGACATTCGGCCCGTGTTATCCAACTTGCCGCGTTTCGAGGGGTCGGTCACGTCACCGTAATTCCAACACATTATCGTCGACGCTCACATCGACTTCATGGCTCGGCTCATCGAGCTTCATCGTCCACAGTACTCCTTGCGCGACGATGCGGCGATAGGCTGCGTTGTTCCAATTCGCGTGAAAGTGCAGCATGCCGAAGCCGAACGACCGGCCGCCGTCGGGGCGCTCCCAGGCCCAACTGACCGTTTCGCGCGCGCCGTCGAGTTCCGCTTGCACGATCGGCGTCAGCTTGCCGTCTTGAGCGAACTTGAGTTGATAATAGAATTCGTCTTTGATCTCAAACGGCCGGACGCCGCGGGTGATCGGATGATTCTCGACAGGGATGAGCTTGGCTTCGAGTTCAATATGCTTGCGATCGCTCCCGCCGTGAATTCCACCGATCCGGTTTTGGTCGCCTTCGATATCTTTGCCCTCAACCGCGCCAATTCCCCAGTGCAGCGCCGAAATGCCGCCGCCGCGGGCGGCCAATTGCGCAAGCGCTTCGTATCGCCGCGCATCGCTTTGCGCCCATTTGGCTCCTTGCGAAACGAAAATCACCACGCCGTCGGCCCGACGAATCCGCTCGGGGCCGTCTGGCCAAGGCTCTTTGCCGTTGACCATCGCCACTTCCAGGCCATCGATGTTCTTGAGCAGGGCCGTCAGCACGTTTGCACCGGCCATAAATTCGTGCATCGTCTTGGGGTGGCCGTCGGGCTTGTCGCCGATGATGAGCAGCTTCTTTGCCCCATCGGCGGCACTCGCGAAATTGCCCGGCAGCCCCGCCATGGTCGCAGCGAGCGCCGATGCAAGCACACAACGCAATGACAGGCGTTTTTTCATCGCTCTATCCGGGAAAATCAGGTGTCAACCACTCCAGAGAATCGAGAATTTCACGAATTTTCGCCGATCCGCTCCGGGAAGTCTAGGAGTCTGTCCGGGAACTGAAGACGACAGTCAATTCGATCCAGACGGGTGAGGTGGTGGTAGCGCGCGAGCGGTTGCGAGGCAAATGAGTGGCGCAAATGCCTCGGAGTCTGGGGAAAGGAG
>JADZDJ010000084.1 GCA_020851115.1 Pirellulales bacterium | reverse complement strand
TCGCGGCAAATTGTCCGCATTTACCCGAGGATTTTCACCAGCTCATTTCCACCGCAAAATTATTTTCGCGAATCGGCGCCCGCGACAAGCCTGCATTGTTCTCGCGGGTTTTCGCCAAGTCCGCCCTCCCTTGGTCGCCCGGTGGACGGAACGTTCCAGCGGACGGCGCGGAAGCGTCGTCCACCGCGCTTTCGGCCAGCGCTTCCGCAAGCCGTTGAAGCAATCGATACAACGGCGTGCCGGGCGGAATCGGCTCAGGCACATAGTCGCGTGGTTGTTCCCTAGCAATAGACAAATCAGTCATACCTGGTACGCATGGGTGATTGTTCGCCGTTTTGGTCTTAACGCGTCTTGGCTTTGCGCGCGGTCGTCGCGCTGGTAGAATCTGCCATGTCGTCACCTCTGCCGTCATAAGTTATGGGTAGCCGAGGCCGTCGCCACTATTGCTATCGCCAATGTGGTGATAGCACGATAAAGTGCAGTAAATCACCGAATGCTCAGAAGTCGAAAAAGCCGTAAATCATTACCGTAAAACAACTTGCACCCCTAGCTCAATTGGATAGAGCATCGGTCTACGGAACCGAAGGTTACTGGTTCGAGCCCAGTGGGGTGTATTGATATCATAAGTACTGCCAAATCTAGGAGTTAGGGTACCTGCCAGGTGTACGGCAGCGTGGCTTCGGAGTCGTTATCAACGTGGTAGTCTACTACGTTACCAGCAGGTCTCATGGTGGAATTGTGCCAAACCACGAGAATATCGAGCTACCTGACGCACATCAGCCGCTTGTTTAAGAACGCGGGCAATTTCGGCCGACCGCGAGATGACGGGCGATCAAGAACCGCGGATTGGCACCCTTGGCCAGAGATTCGGCCTTGCCCACCAAGCGACGCACGCGGCTCCAACTTTTGCGGGTGAGCCTCCACCTCTCGCATCAGCAATTCGCCCGCGTCGAAAGTGATCGTTCCCCCGTCGACGCGGCAGGCTTTCGGTGTGTCCCATGATGGAAAAGCGACTCGCCTTGGCGCAGCACGCTGGTCAGCCCCACGCATCACGTTACAGTCCGCGGCCGCCGATGGGATGGCACCGAGCTTGAATGCGTAAGTCGTGACTCAAGAACACGCTATTCCTGGCATGTTTTGCAAGGCGTCGTTTTCGGTTTGAGCCAGCCTCAAATCGCGGAGGTTCCAAACGATCGCCATTGGCCCGTTCTCAAGTGCTTTTCAAGCATAGGTGCAATGTTGGCCGGCGACTTTTTCACTCTCCCTTGCGAATGCGTCGCGCTATCAGAAACCGGCCCTGCCGTGTACCCCCGCAATCCCCCGGCCAACATCCAGCAACAAGCATCCAGCATCCGACTGCCCATGCCCCGTCCATCTGCTCCACGCGGCAACGCTTGTGTCTCGCTTGCCGTCACCCGACCTCTGAGCCTTGCTCCCAGCCATTGACAACATCCGTACACTAGATACAATTGAATCTGCCAGCCCGGCGCTGGCTCGGCCCGGCGCGCCGAAATGCGTGCGACGACGCCGGTCTTTGGCAACTCGACCACGCATCGCTAGAAGACGACCTCGCGTCGGCGCGTAGCGAGTCAGGGCCAGCGCACAGTAACTGCTGGCTCCTAAGGGAGTTGTGGAGTTATGATCATAAAAAACCCGTGGATGGGCAGCCACGTCCAAAGGAAGCCCAGCGCGAGATCGAGTGCGTGGGAGTTGCTGTGCAGCGGTTACGCCGCAAAATGTACTGTTTTGTCCGTTGAATTTGGCGGTCACATGAACACAAGAACATGTGGTTAACTATTTTACGTAAAGCCCCCCAGAGTGCGCGCTGGCCCTGCGTAGCGAGTTGAATCAAATTCGTCGTTCGGCAGATCGGCCATGAAAACGATAAAATCTAGTTTATGTCAGCGACTTTTGCTGGCTCACAACATTCGCTGGGCCGATTTCATTCTCTGTTTGATTCCTCGCCGTCGTCGGGTCGATTGTGTCGCCTTCTCTCCTGTTCCGTGCTGTTGGGTTCTCATGCTGCGAACGGATCTTACGATTTCGTCATTTCGGTGTGATGAACTGCGGGCATCATGGTTAGCATTGCAAGTATGGATGGTGATTGTACTATCACTGACATCGCCGGTTTACTCGCAAACGCCGCTGCCGTCGGTAGCGAACGGCTGGGAATCGCCCAAACTGCCAAGCTCCGTGGGGCCAGTCTTTCTTCCGCCGGTCGATCCGTCGAGTCCCGTCGACGTAGACCAGCGCTTGAGGCAATTGGAATCGGCCAATGCGCAGCTCGGTCAACGATTCGACCAAATGGCCGAACAAAATCGGCGACTGATGGGACAAATTGATTCGTTTTCAACGTCGTCAATGGCCGACGACGACCAATATCGCGGCTCGTCGCTGCGCGGCTTCGACGACCAGCCGGAGGATATTCGTGGCGATGAACCCGAACCTGCCGTCGACGAATCGAGTGCACCCTCAACCTTTGGCGAAGGTTTTAAGTGGGAAACGAAAGACGGCGAATATTCGCTGGTATTTCATAACGAAACGCAGTTGGATTTGCGCGCGTACGGCCAGCCAAATTCCGATCCGGTCAATCAGTTTGGCTTTTACTTCTCGCGGGTGCGGCTGTATTTCAATGGGCACATGACGAAACCCATCGAATACAGCGTCGCGCTAAGTAAAGGTCTAGGCGATTTGAACTTGCTCGACGCCTACCTCAACTTCAATTACGACGAGAGGCTGCAGTTCCGCATTGGGCGCTATCGCGTTCCTTTCACTTACGACTGGTATGCCTTGAGCAACCAGTTTTTGCCCACATTCGAACGCTCGGTATTTGCCCTCAATTATGGTTACAATCGCAATTTTGCCTGCATGGTACATGGCGAGTTGGGAGAAGACTTGGCCGAATACGCCGTGGCAGTGGCGAATGGCCCGCGCAATCAATACTTCGACTTCAATTCCGACAAGGACGTGCTGGCCTATATCAATTATCGGCCCTTTCAAAACAGTGAAGCGCTGCGAGCCTTGAACTACCTCAATATCGGCGGATCGACGGCCTATGGAATTCAAGATCAATCGCCGTTGCCCGATGGTTTCCGCACGTCGCTAAACGCGACCCGAAACGAAGGCGCGCTGGAGGCGGCACCCATTTTCTTAGATCTGAATCCCGGCGTCCTGGAGCGCGGACCTCGGCAACTCAACGAACTGCACATCGCTTATTACTACAAGCAACTTTCGCTGATGGGCGCCTGGGATACTGGCTATAACAGCTACGCGCGAGAAACCGGCCCGCAGGTGAAAGTTCCAACCTATGCATACCATGTGCAGTTCGGATATTTCTTGACAGGAGAAGAAGTTACGCGGCGCACGTTTGTCGAGCCAATCGCGCCGTTCGACCTGCGCAAAGGAAAGCGCGGAATGGGCGCGTTTGAAATTCAATCGCGATACGACGAATTTATCGTCGGGGACGAGATCTTCACCGACGGGCTGGCCGACGGCAATCGTTGGACCAACCGCGTGAAAACAATCGACGCGGGCCTCAATTGGTATTTGACGAAGTATTCCATGGTTCGTTTCGACTGGCAACATGCGATCTTTGCCCAGCCGGTGCCCTATCGGCCCGGCAAATTTCAAAGCGTGAGCAACCTGTTCTGGACGCGGTTTCAAATGTACTTCTGAGCGCCGGCAAATTTTGGCTTGAAATGGATGTTGCACGATTGTTCTCGCAACTTCGATGCCGGTATCCGAAAACCACCGACATCCAATAATTCGCCAGGTGGAAATTGCCGCCGGGCGTTTCACCGGCTTAAACTACGACCTGGAGAAACTGCGATTGCTCGCGCGGAATACTTGTCTCTTGATGTCGATCACCCGATGCTTTCGGCCGTCATCATGGCTTGCAGTCGCTTCAGCCCCGGATAAGCTTTGCTCGGCTTCCGAGGTGACGTGAATGATCTCGCCGTCGGGTCGCACTCGGATTGCATAGAGCAAGCCACGAGCCGCGATCTCGATTTGATAGGCGCAAAACGAGTCGTTCCACTCGACGCCCAGTTTGTGGGATTCTGGAAACATTGACTCGACCGCGGCCAGCACCTCTTTCGGCAGACTTGTATAGCGAACGTGGACCATGATCTTGCACGCGACGACGACGAGCAGAATGGCCGCGCCAACGATCAGAGGACTGTAAGTGAGTAGGGATTGCATGGCGGCACCTTTGCTTTCAGGAACTTCGACCTTGAGCGGCACATCGCCGCTCACTCTGAAAGCAATCGTAACCGGCCAGCCTAAAAGCACCGTGAAGCGAAGATAAAATCGAGCTTATCCTCGTACCGCCGCCCGACCAAGCGCTTTTGAACGAGAAATCGTCCCCCTTGAAGGGGCAACGCCTATGCTTCGCTGCGCGTAAGCCACACCGAGAATCGGCTGCCGCGATTGGGCTGACTTTCCACTTCAATCGTGCCGTTCATTGCGGCCGACAACCGGCTGGCAATCGACAGGCCCAAGCCGCTCCCTTCAGTGCCGGATCGCTGAGCCGACTCGGAGCGGAAGAATGGTTGAAAGACGTGGCTGACTTCATCTTGGCTCATTCCGCTACCTTCGTCTTCAATGCAAAACCCAACGCGCCGCTTTGATTCGATCAGATGGACAACGACAGGGCTTCGAGGCGGGCTGTACTTAATCGCATTGTCGAGCAGATTCCTGGCGATTTCGCTGAGCATTTCCGGATGAGCCGAAACGATCGGTGATGTTATTGCAGAGCGCTCAAAGCGAACCACCGCATTTTCCTGCGGCGATTTCCAACTTCGTTCAAATTCAGTGAGCCAAGAGGCCAGATCCAACAATTGCAGTGCCGGCAACGCGGATTCCGACTCGGCCCTGGCCAGAAACAACAGACTCTCCACCAGCGCATTTAACTTCCTGACTTGCTGCCTCACCGTTTGCAAAACTTCTTGATATTCTTCGGCCGATCGCGTCCGGCGAAGCGCCACTTCAGCCTGACCTTGGATAATCGTCAGGGGCGTGCGCAATTGATGCGACGCATCGCCAGTAAATCGTCGCTGCCGCTCAAACGCCGTCTCCAGCCGATCCAGCAATTGATTAAAGGCCCGATTCATGGTCGCCAGTTCGTCGCCAGAGGGCACGGCCGGCAAGCGTTGGTTCAGGTCGCGCGAACTCATGGCGCTGGCGGCTTCCGCCATCCGTGTGACTGGCTGCAAGGCTCGGCGACAAATCAATCGCCCCATGGCAAAGCACGCTCCCCAGAATGCGAATCCGACGGCCGCCAGCGCAAAGATCAAATTCTGCGTGGCCTGTCGCATCACAACTTGCGAAATTCCGACCACCACGATCAACGACGAATACTCCCCCTTCTCAATTTCTTCGGCGGTGCGCTGGCGGTGCAAGTCGCCCTCGGAGATCTGGGATGCTTGAACGTGTCGTTGCAGGTAGTGCCAGCCATCGCCACTCGCATTGAGTTCCAACGCTGGGGCACTGCTGGCCGTACTGGCGATTTGCCGACGAAGTTTTTCGGTGCCAGGTGTCAGTGATGCGTCCAGGACGTGGCCGTCGATATCGGTGATAAACCAGCAGACTTCATCTCCCAGCGGGCCACGCGGAAGCGAAATGGTCCGATCGTCAGGTTCCCACTCAACGTTGTCCGGCTCAATATCAATGGAACTGACCAGTGTGTTCATTGCGGCGGCCAAGCGTTCATCCGCTTCTACCCGCAAATAATGGTTCACCAGCAGATAAACGGCCAAGGAAAAGCCGATCAGCACCGCCGCCAACAGCGACAGCAGGAATACTAGCAGGCGGTTGGTGAGGCTCATATTCCATCTTCCTCGGGAGAAGTTGAATCGAACCGGTAGCCTCGCCCGCGCAGCGTGTGGATCAGCCGCGAACCGTGTGCTTCCAACTTGCGGCGCAATTCCTTGACGTGGACTTCGAGAGTATTGGAGAAGCCATCGTATCGCTCGTCCCACACTTGTTCATAAATTCGCGTGCGCGTCAACACTTGATGAGGGTGACGCATGAAAAACAGGAGTAAGGCTTGCTCTTTGGCGGTCAAATCGAGCTTGGCTCCGTCTCGTTCGGCGCGTTGAGTTTCCAGATCGATTCTGATGCCGAATTTCTCAATGATCTTGCCGGCCGATTGACTTGGCCGACGGACCAAAGCGCGAAGCCTCGCGAGCAGTTCGTCGAAGGCAAATGGCTTGCACAAATAATCGTCGGCGCCACCATCCAGTCCTTTCACGCGATCGGGCACGGTGTCGCGTGCCGTCAGGAACAGCACTGGAGTGGATTTATCGCGTTCGCGGAATTGATTGAGTAGCGTCAATCCATCGGTTCCTGGCAGTCCCCAATCGAGGATCACGACGTCCCACTCTCGACTCTTCAATGCCTGCCAGCCGCTGATTCCATCGCTTGCGGCTTCGACGACATAGCCTTCTTCGCGCAGTCCGCGGGTGACGAAATCGGCCAGGTCGCACTCGTCTTCCACCAATAGTACTTTGATACCCATGCACCAATTATAGCGGGTCAAAATCGCGCGGCGGCGTTAGATAAAGCGGATTTTATCTTGGCTTCACGCCGGATTTATCTCCTTTGCGTAGAGTTGCTTAGGAGTACAATCAATGTTGATTGTGCCGCGAATTGTGCCTGAACGATTTCGCATGAAGATGCGAGCCAATCGATCGGGCGCGCTGTTAATGTCAAGGAGATATTGCTATGAACCGACCTACCGCCTGCTTTTCTGGAGGGATTGTGTTGCTCGCCAGTTGCTTTGCTGTTGCCGCGCTGGGCGACGACCGCCTGCCTCGCGATTCCAAGCCACTGGAGGCGATCGTTGAGTCGCTAGAGAGTTCAGGTTACGTTGTCGTTGATGCGGACATCGACCACGGCCACTGGGAGATCGATGCATACAAGGATAACGAGCCTTACGAATTGCACATCGATCCTGTGACGGGAAAGACGCTGTTCACATATCGAGACGATGCCGATCCTGCGCCGCCAGCCGGCGCCATGAAGCTTTCCAAATTACTGAAAGCTGTGAGCGCCGGCGGTTACTCACCGATCTTGAGCGCAGAGTTCAAACACGGCCGATGGGAGGTAGAGGCCCGCAAGGATGGACAGAAGCGAGAACTTGAAGTCGACGCCGCCAGCGGCAAGATTGTTTCCGACCGCGTGGACGACTAACGGCAAGTTCGCATGATGGTGCGGATTTTGCGAATTCAATGAGGATAGTCGTCCAAATCGCTTCAGCCGCCGCTCGGTGGGAACAGGACGGCGGACCGAACGATGGACTGCACCAACAAAAACCCGAGTTGCGACCATCAGGGAGCGTTCCACCAACGCTTCCTTGATGGTCGCGGTATTCTGGCGTAGTCCTTGGCCGATTGTTTGATTTGCTGGGCCGCCGCCAGTCGTGATGGCGAAAACGCCGAACTGGGATGATGTTTCACGATCGACTCGATTTCAATAATACTTCTGCCGGCGAAAAATGCTTGACGCGGCGATTTCACACCGCTAGATTTCGAAGCAGGGGCGCGCCTTCCAGTTTCTCTCGAGCAGACGTTGGTGGGCGAGAATGCCGGTGCCGTTTACTCTCTTTGAGGTGCGTCAATGATTCACAGGATTGCTGCTGGACTGCTTCTCCTTGCGTTCGCTGCCGCCAGTTCGCTGGCTGATCAGACTGGCGACGAACTTCCAAAACCAAACGCTGCGCACGCCGTTCCGATTGCTCCTGAGGCAAGAGTTCCTCAGCCGGAGATCGAGGCTTGCGGCCCTTGTTGCGGCTACCGCGCCGTGGAGCAAACGGTGCTACAGCCGGTGTTTGTACATTCGAAACGCAAGGTGCAAGTGGTCGAATACCGTGCAGAATCGCGTCGCCGCATCGTGCGCGTGCAGAAGCCTGTGTACGAATCGAAAATGGTCGAACGCGAAATAACGGTCCTTGTTCCCGAGCGCCGGACTCGCACCGAAACCTACACGGTGTGCAAGCCGGTCATCAAGCAAGATGAGTGCGGCTGCTGTGTCACCAAATACATCCAAGAGCAAAAAACCTGCGAAGTGCCCTATATTGCGTGTGTGCCAACGAAGAAGAGCATCTCCGTGCCGGTAACGACTTGTCATTTTGTGCCCGAAGAGCGGACGATGGATTATTTGGCTTGCGTGCCGGTAAACGTCGAAAGGGAAGTCGATGCCTGCATCTGCCGCATGGTGCCTAAAAAAGTGATGTTGCACGTGCCGGTTTGCCCGCCTGCATGCGGGGCGTGCTGCTACTGATCTTGGCATTGGCAATAGGTCGGCCGACGCTGCGTGCGGATGTACCTGCCGTCGCGATGAGCGACGGATCAATCAGGCAAGATTCGCGACAATCCGATATAATGCCGCAAAGTACTCTTCCGATTCATCGAGCGGCATCACCAGCGGCGGTGCCACCCGGATCACATCGCCGGACAGCGGACCGAGTAGATGGATTGAGTGGCCAGCATTGTCGCCGTGGTAGCACGCTTTGACGATTCCTTTCGCCACATCCTTCGAGTTTCGCGCACCGATTGCCGCGCATTGGATGCCCCACACGGTTCCCTCGCCCCGGATGGCATCGACGGCCGGCAGTTCCGTTAGCTTTAGCAATCCCTCTTCAATAACTCTCGTCAGTTCACGGGCCTGCCCTAGCACGTCCTGCTTTTCGAACTCATCTAGCGTCGACAATACCGCGGCGCAGCCGAGTGGGTGACCACTCCAGGTATCCGAGGCTTCGCCATAGTCGAACCTCGCGAACAAATCTGCCCGGCCAACGGCGGCATCGACCGGCACTCCGTTGGCCATGCCTTTGCCCAAGACTACAATATCCGGCTCGACGCCGTATTCGGTGAAAGCATACATCGATCCCGTCCGGCCGAAGTTGGCCTGTACTTCGTCGAGGATGAACACGATGTCGTGCCGTCGGCAAAACGATTCGAGCAGTTGTAGGTATTCCTTTTGCGGATGGTACGACCCGCCGCCGCCGAGATACGGTTCGGTCACGAGGCAGCAAATCGCATCGCCAAGTTCATCGCGCAGCTTGGTCAGTTCCATTTCATACTTCGTCAAATCGATCGGCTGCCGGCGATTCTGAACCGAATAGCATTCTTCGTGCGGGAAGCTAATGAATCGAACGCGTGGATCACGTTCCGGATCGGCCTCGGTCCCGGTGACCGCGCCGGCCAAGCCTTTCTTGCCATGGAAGCCATGTCGAGTGGCAAGAATCACTTGCCGGTTGAGGTCTTGGGCGAGCGCCGCGCGGAGGGCTTTAATCATCCCTTCGCTACCACTGGCGGACCACAGCACCTGCTCCATCCGCCCGCCGCCGGGTTGCGATTGCATGTTCGCAATGAGTCGCTCGCAGGCCATCGCTTCGAGCGTGGTGATTGCGTTGTACGAACTAAGCGGCATCGCGGAAGAATATCCCTCGCGCACATCACTCAGGCCGTGGCCCATATACTGCTGCATGGACTTCCACCACCGCGCTGGATTGTGGCCCAGGTTCGTCACCAAGACGCCGGATGTGAAGTCGGCGAGTTTTTTACCTTCCGGTGTGTAATGGTAACAACCTTCGCTCCGCGCAATAACGGTCATGCTCGGTGTGAAGGTACGCATGCCGAGAGGTTCAAGTTCCGCAATCGTTCGGCGGATTTCGTTCGACTGCGGTTCATTGGGATGCTCGATTGCGAACACTTGGCGGCGTGGTTCGATGACTGTTGACATATTGATGAATTTCCTGATTGCTAATTGCTTCCAAAACTTATTCTTCGCGCTATGCCGTGCAGGCAAAGTTGACCTTGCGGTTGCCGTAACTCTAACTGCGATTCAATTGGATGATTCTCAGGCAAACACGCAAAGGTCTCTTCATGCGACAGCGGCGAGGATGTGTAACCGTTGTTAAAAAAACCATCGAACGCCAATCTTCGTGGCGCCATCGCGCCTCTGCGCGAGTGCTTGTTTCGACTTTCGCATTTTTCGTACCTACCTTCTCCAGGTTCATCCTCACGGCGGAGCGTGAGGAGCTCGTCAAACTTGCGGCTGATACAAGACTTCAGACTCGCCACTTGGTGAATACAACACCAAGCCGCCGGCTTTCTCGTTGACGTGGACCACGCAATCGGGCTGGCCGGCTGCGTGGCGAGCTAAGATCGCTTCCATGGCTTGAACGGCTGCGACCACTTGCCGATCGGCGGCGACATCGTTGTATTGCAACTCGCGGGCCGCGTTGAGCCGTGATCCTCGCTCGGCTGCTGGGCCGCCGAATTCCACCATCGCCACTTCGCGCATGAAGCGCTCGATGCCCTCAATGCCGTAGCCTCGCTGCGAACGCTCACCCCATGGCTCGATAAAGGTGGCGCTATAGTGATTATTCATCGTCGTTTTGATCTCCGTCGGCGTGCGGCCTTCGACGGTACATTCCACGCCTCGTTTGCGGCTGTGGCCGTTCCAGACGCCGTTATCGAAGCGGAACTGCACTTCCTGCTCGACATAGCCGGGAAAATTATTTGGTGTTACCCAACTCGTGTGAATATCGAACGCCGCTTCGCGTCCATCGGCATGTTTGTAAAGCAACCGCAACTGCGTTGAATCCCAAGTCGTGCCGTCGGATGGGCCGACGATGCCGCGCTGACCCGTGCAAGAGACTCGCTTCAATGGAAGCCCAAATGAAAAGTCGATCAACTTGATGTAGTGGACCGCAACATAGGTGCCAGGATTGCGGCCACGGATCCATTCGGCAAACTGAGAACCCGAAATCAGTTTCGGCTCGAGCAGTGAGCAATAACCATTATTGACGTGCTGCAGTATATTGTCGGCCACCAACGTGCGCATTTTCTTATGGTCGGGGTCGAGTAATTTGTGGTAGACGATTTTTGCCAGCATCTTGTGCTGTCGGGCCAGTTGATCGAGATTGTCAAGCTCCGCGAGATTGAGCACCGACGGTTTTTCGATCAGCACATGCTTGCCTGCTTCAATCGCGGCTTTTGCACCAGCGAAGTGGCGATTGTCGGGCGTGGCAATGCAGATAACATCGACACCAGCGCCGAGCATCCCTTTCACGGGGTTGTCGCCGTGAAAGCTCTGAAAGCCTTGCAGTGGCGGCGGCGCGGTCTTACGGTAGGACTCTGCGCGGCTGCCGGTGCGGCTGCCAACAGCAGCCAACTCGATCTTGCAAATGCCGAAATGCGAATCGTAGAGGGGCCGGCGATCGACGGCCTCGAAGAACGGCCGGTACGTGTCGTCGAAAATCATCCCCATGCCGGTCATCCCGACACGGAGCTTATGTTGTGCGTTGGTAGTGTGCATATTTGTACTCAAGACGATTCATCACTGCGAATGCAAATTGGCAAATGCGATTCTGCCGGATTCTTCTTTGGAAAAATTCAACCGGACAAATGTTCGTGGATTGCTCGCCTTGGGTTATCAAAGACAACTTGCTTTATCTGAGAATCGCTCAGCCCAACGTGCTCGCGCAAATTCTGCACCACACGCGGCATTGTGATCGCGCTGCCCATCAAATGCGACCGATCGGGTGCCCAAGCCGCCAAATCTTCACCTACGTCGATGTTCAGCGGTCCAAGGCGATAGCTGCCCGGCCCGAGACCGGCAGCCGCCATTGCATCGGTCGTGATCACGACTCGGTCGATCCCGGCGCAGCGGACGTAGTTCTTCAGCGCAAAGAATGGCACATGGACGCCATCGGCGATGAAACTGATCCACAATCGGTCGGAGCAACTTAATACACGTTGGATGATGTTGTCGTGCCGATGAATCTGCATGGGGCAACCATTACCAAGGTGGGTGAACATCGTCAGACCAGCATCGATGGCGCCGCGAAGTTGCTCGATCGTCGGATTGCAATGGCCGGCTGACACGGTAATTCCTTGCTTCACCAGATATCGCGTGACGGCGAAATCGCGATCGCTTTCCGGCGCTAGCGTGACGATTCGAGTTAGTCCCTCGGCCGCGTCGAGCAAACGCTTCATCAAGTCGACGTCCGCCGGCCGAGTTGCCGTGGGCGGATGTGTGCCGACATAGCCGCGCTCGGCGCTGACAAATGGCCCTTCAACATGGAGCCCAACAACCGTTTCTCGCACGAGTGGATCTCGCTTGCGCATTGCTACTGCCTTCGCCAACCGCTCAGCCATCGCGTCGAGCTCGTCGGTAATCACCGTTGCTAGAATTCCGCGCATACCGTCATCGCGCAGCCTCCGACACGCATCGTGCCAATTGTCGGGAGTCAACTCGGCACTGTTGAAGTCGTGCCCCCCGTAGCCGTTGACTTGAACGTCGAAGTACTGAGGAACATCTGGCATTTGCAACGAATCACACCAAATTTGAATTCACTTTGCTAGGATTCTGCTATAATCTAATCATATTAATCCCGGATACCCCACTAAAGTGAATTCACTTTAGCCAACTCAACGATGCCTGTCAACCACCGAATCACAAGGAATGAAACGGCGGACATCGATTCTCCATCGGCGACTGCCGATGCCGAGAAACTATCTTGCGCCGACGAGGCCTATCATCAGATACTTGCCCGCATCATTCGCGGTGAACTACCCAGCGGGTCGCCTCTGAAATCTACGCATCTGGCTGCTACTCTTGGGCTTAGTCGCACGCCGATTGTCCAGGCACTGGCGCGACTGGCCGCTGACGGCATTGTGATGCAACGCCATCAACAGCGCGCGGTAGTCTGCACGAATGCGGAGAATTGGCTGCTTGAAATCCACGAACTTCGGCTGTTACTTGAACCCCATGCAGCCGCTCGCGCTGCTCATTTCATTTCTGGCGAAGTTCTTCAAAGCCTGGAAATCGAGGCATCCGCCGTGTGTCCAGAAGCCGATCTGGATTGGCTGAAGCGTGCCCGTGAGTTCGATTTTTCGTTACATCTAGCGATCGCTCATGCGACCGGCAATCGGCCACTGCGGGATACGATCAACAAGTGCTGGCAATTCAAACGTCTTTCTTATCAATTGAGCTGCGATCGAGCCGAACATATTCTCTCCGGTTACCGAGAACATCTCTCGATTCTGGCTGCCCTCAAAGCACGGGATCCCGCCAGGGCCTCCGCCGCCATGGAAATTCATTTACGTCACGCATCGTCATATCGGCCCGAGCAGCGCGTGGTATGAAGCCCTTGCCGACCGTAGGGCGAGTCAACCAGCGGCGGGCTGGATTTTAACGACTCGAATTGGTGCATCGGGCTGCAGTGGCGTTATCCAAGCAACATGGTGAAGCCTTTCTCGATCTTCCACGGCTACTACGACAATGATTGCTACCTGCCGCTGTATGTGTTCTATCGGACCCACTCGAGCTAGAGTCGGGAGCGTCGCGTGGTAGGCAAGGCCAAGCATCTGGTCAAAAGGGCCAATCCGCAGTTCGTGGTCGCTTCACTCTTGCGATAGCCCAGGACTTCCGGACAGCGGCGGGGGCCGGATCATGGTCCCTGAAGGAGGTCCGAAAGATGAGCGAATCGAAGCAAGATGCGTCGGTGCATCGTCGTCTGTTTGATGATGAGTTCAAGCAGGCCGCGGTGCGGTTGATTAT